>NZ_JBKQGZ010000034.1:0-38713 GCF_050487165.1 Providencia sp. Me31A | reverse complement strand
ACACTCCAAGGAGGGGATAAATTGAGTATTCGGGCGTAAAGAGACTTTTCGTCCATGATAGTAATCCCTGATCATAAAATATGCATTATGATATTATCAGCCACCATAACAAGGGAAGTCCCATATTTAAACAGTTGATTGATTGTTAGGGCTAATACGTGCGTAAGATTATTCATATTGACATGGACTGCTTTTATGCTGCTATCGAAATGCGTGACGATCCAAGCTTACGTAATATCCCTATCGCTGTTGGCGGTAGCGCTGATCGTCGTGGTGTTATTAGCACCGCAAACTATGAAGCACGTCGTTTTGGTGTGCACAGTGCCATGTCCACGGCAATAGCTCTCCGGCTTTGTCCACAGCTTAAAGTTGTCTCTGGACGTATGGCTTTATATAAAGAAACATCCATTCATATTCGTAAAATTTTTGCGCGCTATACTGATTTAATCGAACCTCTATCTCTAGATGAAGCTTACCTTGATGTTACCGATTGTACGCAACATCATGGCTCTGCAACATTAATTGCAGAAGCTATCCGACAACAAATTTTTGATGAATTACAACTGACTGCATCTGCTGGGGTTGCCCCGATAAAATTTTTAGCCAAAATTGCATCTGATCTGAATAAACCTAATGGCCAGTTTGTGATAACACCACAGAGCATGGATCAATTTATCTTGAATTTACCCCTCAAAAAAATTCCTGGAGTGGGTAAAGTGACCGCACAAAAATTGGCAGATATGGGGCTATCTAGCTGTGCTGATGTACAAAGGTATGATGTGGTGACTCTGATTAAAAGCATGGGAAAATTTGGTCAGGTGCTATGGGAGCGCTGTCATGGGATAGATGATCGCCCAGTCAACCCTGATAGACTCAGAAAATCAGTGGGTGTTGAACGTACTCTTGCCGAAGATATTCATGATTGGAATGATTGCCTGCCATTGTTGGATAAATTATATGATGAACTGCAACTACGGCTAGCCAAAGTGAAGCCTGACCTACGAATTGCTCGCCAAGGTGTGAAATTTAAGTTTGATGACTTCCAGCAAACGACACAAGAACATGTTTATCCTATATTAAATAAACAAGATTTAGTGCAACTAGCGCAACAGGTTTGGGAAAATCGTCGCTTAGATCGAGGTGTACGGTTAGTCGGATTACATGTGATGCTGCAAAGTCCGCAATTAGAACGTCAGTTATTGCTTGAGCTATAAAAAAACACCTATCGGGTGACAGGTGTTTTTATTGGGGTGGTTGATTAACCTTTAACAGGGATTGCTTTTAAAACTGCGGTTAATAGTTTCCAGTATTCACCAACGCTGGCGATATGGACTCTTTCATCTGGGGAGTGTGCTCCACGAATGGTCGGTCCAATAGAAACCATATCCATGTCTGGATAAGGTTTTTTAAATAAACCACACTCCAAGCCTGCGTGGATCACCATCACATTAGGGATCTTACCAAACAATTTGTTATAAGTTTCGCTAACTAAGTGCATAACAGGCGAATCAGCATCGGGTTGCCAGCCCGGATAGCTGCCTTCAGCACGGTACTGTGCTTGTGCTAATTTACTAATAGAAGTCAGCATGTTAACAACATAATTTTTTCCACTGTCAATCAATGAGCGTACAAGGAAGATAATTTCTGCTTTGTCTTCGGTTAGGCGCACAACACCTTCATTGAGTGACGTTTCAACAACACCAATGGCGACGTCACTCATCCGGATCACACCGTTAGGTGCTGCATTCAAGAAAAAGACAAAACGTTTTTGGCAGTCATCAGACAGTGCTTTTAGCTCACTTTGAGTTTCGTCTAGCAGTAACACAAGGTTAGGTTCAACAACGGCTAATTCATTCTTCAAAATGTCTTCATAACGTGTTCTTAGCGCGGCTAATTCATCAACTTTGTCTGTAGGAACAGAAATTACAGCATAAGCTTCACGGGGGATTGCATTACGAACCGTGCCGCCTCTAAAGTCTAACAGTTTTAGGCCTAAGTCTTCAGCATGACCTGCAAGGAAACGAGCGAGCAGCTTGTTAGCATTACCTAAGCCTAAATGAATATCACCACCTGAGTGACCTCCTTTAAGGCCTTTTAAGGTCATTGTGAAGGTTTTGTAACCTTGTGGTAACACTTCACGAGTCAGGTCAAAAGTGGTTGTGAAATCAACACCACCTGCACAACCCATGTAAATTTCACCTTCTTCTTCCGAGTCTGTATTGATCAGAATGTCTGCTTGTAACCAGCCCGCTTTCAGGCCGAACGCACCTTCCATGCCAGCTTCTTCGGTCATGGTCAGTAATACTTCCATTGGGCCATGTTCCACATTGTCATCAGCAAGAACAGCAAGCGCGGAGGCCAAACCAATCCCATTATCTGCACCAAGTGTCGTTCCGTGTGCAGTTACCCACTCACCATTAACATATGGGCGAATAGGGTCGGTTTTGAAATCATGTTCAGTATCATTATTTTTCTGTGGCACCATGTCTAAGTGGGCTTGCAACACAACGGCCTTTCGATTTTCATAGCCTTTTGTCGCAGGTTTACGGATCAGAATATTGCCCACCTCATCACGTTCAACGTGAAAGCCTTTTTGCTTTGACCAATCAATAATATATGCAGCTAAGGCTTCTTCATGATATGAAGGGTGTGGGATAGAACAGATTTTAGCGAAGATGTCCCATAGAGGTTGGGGGGATAATGTAGCGAGTTCTGACACGTTTTTCTCCTTGTTCCCGTCATATTTTGAGTTCTACGATTGTTAGCTTTTGTTAGCCTTTCAACTCAAATTATCTCGGAGGCTTTTAATTGAGTTATGTTGGATACTAGCTTGATATGCAGAATTAAATAATGCATTGCTGATAAACTCAGGATAACACTTTCTTTTGAATAATGGACAGTGCAAATGATAATAATTGATGGCGAATGATGCTTTTTACTGGTTTTTAGCGCGCCAAATCACTATAATCTCGCGCAACCTTTTTTCCGCAAGACACTTTTCAGATTTACTCAGCAGTCGGGACCCGAATTTTATGAGCGAAAAATATGTCGTAACGTGGGATATGTTGCAAATACATGCCCGTAAACTCGCACAACGTTTATTACCAGTAGAGCAATGGACTGGTATCATCGCGGTTAGCCGTGGTGGCCTTGTTCCAGCAGCTCTTCTTTCTCGTGAACTGGGTATTCGTAACGTTGATACCGTATGTATCTCTAGCTATGATCATGATAACCAACGCGAATTAAAAGTCATTAAACGCGCAGAAGGTGATGGTGAAGGCTATATCATTATTGATGATCTGGTTGATACTGGCGGTACAGCGCAAGCGATTCGAGACATGTACCCAAAAGCACACTTTGTAACCATTTTTGCAAAACCTGCTGGCCGCCCTCTAGTGGATGATTATGTTGTTGATATTCCACAAAATACATGGATTGAACAACCATGGGACATGGGTGTTGTCTTTGTTAAACCTTTGTGTGAACAAGATAAATAAATCGAAGCTACACTCATTTTTTTGGGTAATATATAGCAATTACAAAAGGCTACAGATTTCATTAATTGCTAGAACACATTAATACCTAAGATTTCTGGGTCAAACGCGATATAATTTGGGGAGTGCATTTTTGCATTCCCTTTATTTTTTGGCAAAATTCAGCTCTGACAGACAAGGAAATAGGGATGACTCAGCAAAATCTTTCCGAAAAACTCTTCAAACCTAGAGTCAGGCAAGTTGAAACATCGACACTTGTATCTTATTCATCACAAACGCTACCTCAACTAAATGATTACAGTGTATTAAGTGGTTCTCATCATGCAGGCTGGTATCGCATGATCAATCGTTTGATGTGGATTTGGCGTGGAATTGATGCATTAGAAATTGGGGATGTATTAAGTCGCATCGCTGTTTCTGATGCCCCGCGCAGTAATGACCACCTTCTTGATACCGTGATTGGTAATAGACGCGGCAACTGGTGCTTTGAATGGTCACAACAAGCTATGCAGTGGCAACAAAAAGCTTTGGAGTTTGAAAAAGGCCCTGAAGCAGGGAATGCATGGTTACGAGCAGCAAATTTATATAGCATTGCGGCATACCCTTTTATCAAAGGGGATGAGTTAGCAGATCAAGCTATATTGTTAGCTTGTAAAGCTTATGATAATGCAGCAAAATTTTCTGAATACCGCTTAAAAAAAATTGCATTCAAAGTCGATGGAAACAAAGAAGTTTGTGGCTTTTTACATATTCCATCTAAAGGGCAAGGCCCTTACCCGACGGTAATGATCTGCGGTATGCTAGATAGCTTACAAATAGACTTCTGCCGCTACTTTCGTGACTACCTCGAGCCACTTGGCATAGCAATGCTAACGTTGGATATGCCCTCTATCGGTTATTCCATCAAATTTAAGCTAACTCAAGAAACGACGGCTCTGCATGAGCAGATTGTCCGTCAAATTGATGATATTGCGTGGATTGATCACACCCGTTTTGGCATTGTTGGTATGCGCTTTGGTGCTAACATAGCCTTAAGACTTGCTTATATGTGCCCTGATAAAATTAAAGCAGTCGCTGTCATAGGGCCAATTGTGCATAGTTTATTGCACGAAGAAAAATATCAGCAAGAGATTCCTCGGATGGTTTCAGATGTGTTCGCCAGTCGCTTGGGGATCTACCAAGTAGATGGTAGCGCTTTACGCCATGAGTTAAGTTGTTATTCACTTAAAAATCAAGGTCTTCTTGGGCGTAGGAATAAGGTTCCTATGCTATCTGTTAGTTTGAAGGATGATATTTTTAGTCCCAAAGCAGAATCTGACTTAATTCGACGTTCATCTATGGATTCAGATACCTTAATGCTACCAAATCAGCCTGTTTTTGCCAATTTTGAAAAGGCATTAGGTGAAATTACTAATTGGCTAAAAGTCAAAATACTTTAATTATATTTAATAACTTGCTTATTTTTTTCTATTTGCTAAAAAGGGAACTTCCCAAGAAGGAGATCCTTAATATGGCTTTACCGACCGATTATTCAAATGGCAAGTATTTAAAAAAATTTGCTGCAATGGGCCCTTATTTGCGTGAAAAACAATGTTTAAATGGCTGTTATATTTTTGATAGCCTTGTGGTTTGTGTGAATGCGAATATTGCCCCAGAAAAGCGTGAGTTCTGGGGATGGTGGTTGAAGTTAGTCGCAACAGATGAGGGCTTTGAGTTCACTTATCACTTTGGCTTATACAACACTCACGGTAGCTGGCAAGTTAAAAATCTCAAAGATACGATAACCACTGACGCCGTTGAACAGAATCTGTTTTTATTCCACCAACTCCTCGTAAAACAATTATCTGAGCTTGAGTTAAGCCTCTTCCCCTCGCCACTAATGACAGAATTAAAACTGGAATTAAGCGCATAAATTTGTTTTAAACCAACTTTTGTTGAATTTTGCGTTATGCCTGTTGGCATAACGCGCTTCTCCTGATAAAAATGGTACCTACTTTTTATTTTCTTAATCCTATGGCAGAAAAATGATGAAAAATAGCCAGACGCTGGTTGTTAAGTTAGGTACCAGTGTACTTACAGGGGGCTCACGCCGCTTGAATCAAGCTCATATTGTAGAGCTGGTTAGGCAGTGTGCGCAGCAATATGAAAAAGGACACCGCATTATTATCGTGACTTCAGGGGCAATTGCGGCAGGTCGTGAACACTTAAATTACCCCGAGTTACCGGCTACCATTGCATCTAAGCAACTGCTTGCGGCCGTCGGCCAAAGTCGCCTTATTCAATTATGGGAAAGGTTATTTTCTATTTATGGTATTCATATCGGCCAAATGTTATTAACTCGTGCAGATTTAGAAGACCGCGAACGTTTTTTAAATGCCCGTGATACCTTACAAGCCTTACTAGATAATGGAATTATTCCTGTTATTAATGAAAATGATGCAGTCGCAACTGCGGAAATTAAAGTCGGTGATAACGATAACTTATCGGCATTAGCTGCTATTCTTGGCGATGCAGATAAGCTATTGCTTCTGACGGATATTGAAGGGTTATATGATGCAGACCCCCGTAGTAATCCACATGCAAAATTGATCCCAGAAGTTTACGGTATTAACGATGAACTACGTGAAATGGCGGGTGGTAGCGTGAGTGGATTAGGAACAGGGGGAATGGCAACTAAATTACAAGCTGCTGATGTTGCTGGTCGGGCAGGGATTGATGTCGTCATTGCTGCGGGTAACAAACCTGATGTCATTAATGCAGTCATTGAAAATATTCCTGTTGGTACTCGTTTTTATGGGCAGAAAAATCCAATGGAAAACCGTAAGCGCTGGATTTTTGGTGCGCCAGCGGCAGGAGATGTATATATTGATGATGGTGCGCAACTGGCTATTTTAGAAAAAGGCAGTTCCTTGTTGCCTAAAGGTATCAAGAAGATTGAGGGCGATTTTTCTCGGGGGGCAGTGATCCGCATTCGTAACATGGCGGGGAAAGATCTTGCTCATGGTGTTAGCCATTATAATAGTGACGCACTTAGAATGATTGCAGGCCATCACTCGCAAGACATTGGCAGAATACTTGGCTATGAACACGGTTCAGTCGCTGTTCATCGTGATGATATGATAGTGAGTTAATTATGTTAGAAAAAATGGGTAAAGCAGCAAGAGTTGCTTCTTGGCAATTAGCCCAACTAAGCACCAAACAAAAAAATACGGCATTATTGCAGATTGCTGATTTATTAGAAAAAGAAAGCGCTGTGATCTTATCTGCCAATCAAAAAGATATGGAACAGGCGAAAGCTAGCGGTATGACAGAAGCCTTACAAGACCGCTTACTATTAACGCCTGAACGCCTGAAAAGTATTGCTGATGACGTCAGAAAAGTTTGCCAATTAGCTGATCCTGTTGGCCAAGTGATTGACGGTAGCCAGTTGGATAGCGGATTGAATTTACAGCGTCGTCGCGTGCCTCTTGGCGTGGTGGGTGTAATTTATGAAGCTCGGCCAAATGTGACCGTGGATGTCGCATCTTTATGTCTAAAAACTGGTAATGCAGTCATCTTACGTGGTGGAAAGGAAACACATAATACCAATCTTGCTGTAGTTAGTGTTATCCAAAAAGCACTAAAAAATAGTGGATTACCTGCTGATGCCGTGCAGGCGATTAATAACCCTGACCGTGAATTAGTTGCTCAATTACTAAAATTAGACCGTTATGTTGATATGCTGATCCCACGTGGAGGCGCAGGCTTACACAAATTATGTCGTGAGCAATCAACCATCCCTGTGATTACAGGCGGTATTGGTGTGTGCCATACATTTGTTGATGAGTCTGTTGATTTTGCTAAAGCACTTAACGTGATTACTAATGCTAAAGTACAGCGTCCAAGTGCCTGTAACTCATTAGAAACATTATTAGTTCATAAAAACATTGCCGCAGATTTCCTCCCTTTACTGAGTGAAGAAATGGCGAAACAGCAAGTGACATTGCATGCGAGTGAGCAAGCTATGGCATTGTTAAAGCAAGGTCCTGCGACAGTGGTTGATGTAAAACCAGAAAATTTGGTTGATGAGTGGCTATCTTTAGATTTAAACGTGGAAATTGTCGCCGATATTGATGCTGCAATTGACCATATTCGCCATTATGGCACCGCCCACTCAGATGCTATTTTGACGCAGTCCCTTCGTCAAGCTGATTACTTTGTGCAATGTGTGGACTCAGCAGCGGTATATGTAAATGCGAGTACTCGGTTCACTGATGGCGGCCAGTTTGGTTTAGGTGCAGAGGTTGCGGTAAGTACGCAAAAATTACATTCACGAGGCCCGATGGGGCTTGATGCGCTAACCACCTACAAGTGGATTGGCTATGGGGATTTTTTAAGCCGTGCATAAGCAATAAGATTAACGAAATAGCCACACATGTGTGGCTTTCTTTTTTATTATTAGCCTTATTTAGTTAATTTGTTATTAGCAGATATATAGCTGCAATAAGCGCAATAAGGCTGAATATTCAAAACAGTGAGATGAAAATTGATGTTTTACATTATTGGTCCAAGAGGTTCAGGTAAAACGACAATTGGTAAAAAATTTGCAGAATACAAAGGTTACCAATTTGTTGATACAGATAAGCTGATATTTGAAAAGGCTGGAAAAAGTATCGCAGAGATCGTTGAGCAACACGGTTGGGACTATTTTCGTCAACTAGAGACAGAGGTTTTGCAGTCAATTAAACAAGATAATGTCGTGGTTTCAACAGGTGGAGGAATTATTTTAGCGCCTAAAAATCAAAAAATCATGCGTGATAATGGCACTGTAATTTATTTAAATGCAAGCTCTAAAACCTTAGCTGAACGCCTTGCGGCAGAACCGCAAGCTGATCAGCGCCCTAGCCTGACAGGCAAGTCATTACTAGAAGAAATAGATGAAGTGATGCAGCAAAGAGAGCCTATCTATCGTGCAACCGCACATCACATTATTGATGCAGCACAACCGATTAACGATATCGTCATGCAGTTAAAGGATTTATCATAAACTGGTTATGTATAAGCAATTTTAATGAATGGTTGTTTTCAGAATATACCGCTGGAGCAAGAAGGGAGGCTCAGTAATATAGGCATTACTACGGTATAATAATAAATAGATAAAAATATAATCATAATATAGGGATCATTATGTTGGTAAAAATCATTAAATCACTGCTGAAATTCTTATTTCGTGTGCAAGTTATCGGTGATGAGAAAGAATTCGAACAAGATAAATGCTTGATTACACCTAATCATGTTTCTTTTCTTGATGGTGTTTTGATTGCACTTTTCTTACCAGTGAAACCTGTATTTGCGGTTTACTCGACCTTTGCTACTCCAAAAATGGTAAAGCGATTAAAACCTTACGCTGACATTGTTCCATTAGACCCTGCAAATCCTCTTGGGATAAGACACTTAGTTAAAGAAGTCGAAAAAGGGCGCCCTATTGTTATTTTCCCTGAAGGCCGCATTAGTGTTCATGGCTCATTAATGAAAATTTATGAAGGTGCGGCATTCGTAGCGGCAAAATCAGGCGCTAAGGTTGTCCCTATTCGCATTGAAGGGGCTGAACGTAGCCATTTTGGACGTTTGAAAGGCATTTTTCCACTCAAGTGGTTTCCGAAAATTACCCTACATATTCTGCCCGCACAAAGTATTCCTATGCCTGAAGCGCCAAAATCGGTCGAGCGTCGAGCATTAGCAGGTGAGCACCTTTATCAAATTATGAAATCTGCTCGTATGTCTTGTTTGCCTCAAGTCACACTAGTAGAAGAGTTTATCCAAAGTATTCAACGTTTTGGCCGCCGTACTCCATGTATTGAAGATATTTCATTCCAAGAGGATAGCTACCAAACGCTATTGAAAAAAACGCTAGGTGTAGGCCGTATCATTGAGCGTTATACCCGTGAGAATGAACGTGTTGGCTTATTGCTACCGAATGCAACGGTTACCGCCGCAGCCATTTTTGGTGCTTTAATGAGAGGCCGAGTTCCCGCTATGCTCAATTACACTGCGGGTAGTCATGGTATTAGCAATGCTTTAAAAGCATCAGCAGCGAAAGTGGTTTTTACCTCTCGCCAGTTCTTAGAAAAAGGTCATTTAACCCATATTCCTGAACAGGTTCCTGAGGCAGATTGGATTTATTTAGAAGACTTGAAAGATACGGTAACATGGCAAGATAAGCTTTGGATTGTTAAGCATTTATTCAACCCAATTAAGGCCGTTATACCACGTAAAGTGACGGACGAAGCCATCGTGCTGTTTACTTCAGGTTCAGAAGGAACACCAAAAGGAGTTGTACACATTCATGGGAGCTTAATGGCTAATGTTGAACAAATAAAAACCATCGCTGATTTTACGCCGCGTGACCGGTTTATGTCATCGTTGCCACTCTTCCATGCATTTGGCTTAACGGTTGGTTTGTTTATTCCATTGTTTTCAGGCAGTCGCGTTTTCTTATATCCAAGTCCATTACACTATCGAATTATTCCTGAATTGGTGTATGACAAAAACTGTACCGTACTTTTTGGTACCTCAACATTCTTAGGTAACTACGCTCGATTTGCACATCAGTATGATTTTGCTCGCCTACGCTACGTGGTTGCTGGTGCAGAAAAATTATCAGACAAAACGAAAAAAATCTGGTTTGAGAAATTTGGTATTCGCATCCTTGAGGGGTATGGGGTAACCGAATGTGCTCCTATTGTGTCAATTAACGTACCGATGGCTGCAAAAGAGGATTCTGTCGGGCAAATTCTTCCTGAAATGGAAGCGCGAATTATTCCTATCTCAGGTATTGAACAGGGTGGCAAATTACAGCTTAAAGGGCCTAATATCATGAAAGGGTATTTACGTGTTGAAGCCCCCGGTGTTTTGGAGGCGCCTAGGGCTGAAAATGCACAAGGTGAAATAGAAGAAGGCTGGTATGACACCGGCGATATTGTTGAATTAGATAGCAAAAACTTCTGTACGATCAAAGGGCGAGTTAAGCGTTTTGCTAAACTCGCAGGGGAAATGGTCTCCTTAGAAAGTATCGAGCAAATGGTTGCGGCTATCTCACCAAGTGCTAATCATGGTGTAGTCACCAAACCTGATAGCAGCAAAGGCGAAGCATTGGTTTTATTCACCACAGATAAAGACCTTGACCGCAGTGCAATATCAGGTGCAGCAAAAAGCAAAGGCTTAACAGAGCTTGCGGTACCTCGGGATATTCGTTGGGTAAAAGAATTGCCTGTGTTAGGTAGCGGCAAAACGGATTTTGTGACATTAAAGCAAATGGCATTAAAGGATGAGTAACATGCAAGCTAGCACGACAAATACGCCGTTAATGAGCCGAGGAATGAAAGCGGTTTTGGCTTCCCAATTCCTATCTGCATTTGCTGATAATGCCTTATTATTCGCGATATTGGCACAACTTAAAGCGGAGTTTTACCCTGAGTGGAGTCATCCAATTTTACAGATGGTTTTTGTCTTCACGTATATCGTATTGGCGCCATTTGTTGGGCAAATAGCAGACCGGTTTTCAAAAGGTCGAGTGATGTTATTTTCCAATATTTTTAAACTCCTAGGGGCATTAGGGATCTGCTTTGGTCTCAATCCTTTTCTTTGTTATGGCTTAGTGGGTATTGGTGCAGCTTCATACTCCCCAGCTAAATATGGTATTTTGGGCGAATTGACCGGTGGAGAAAACTTGGTTAAAGCAAATGGTGTCATGGAAGCATCAACTATTGCGGCAATCCTAGTAGGCTCAGTGGTTGGTGGTATGCTTTCTGATATCCATTTGATACTCGCACTAGGAACGTGCGCTGCGTTATATGCACTGGCTGTTATTGCTAACTTTTTTATTCCTCACCTTATGGCCGCAAGGCCCGGAAAAGGCTGGAACCTTAAGTTGTTGATTAGCGATTTTTTTCAAGCTTGTCGTATTTTGTGGGCGAACCAAGAAAGTCGTTTCTCCCTTGTGGGAACGAGCTTATTTTGGGGGGCAGGTGTCACTTTACGGTTTTTACTAGTGGCATGGGTGCCTGTCGCTTTAGGCCTTCAAGACAATACAACACCGACAATTTTAAATGCTATGGTTGCAGTTGGGATTGTTGCTGGTGCAGGTTTAGCCGCTAAGTTTATTACCTTAAAAACGGTTTATCGCTGTATTCCTGCTGGGGTGATTATTGGCGCGATGGTGGTATTACTTTCTCTGCAAACCAATATCATTCCATCTTATTTTATTTTGATTATCCTTGGGATTTTTGGTGGGTTATTCGTCGTTCCGCTTAATGCATTACTTCAAGAAAAGGGTAAAGAAACCGTTGGAGCAGGGAATGCGATTGCGGTACAAAACCTAGGTGAAAACAGTGCGATGTTAATCATGTTAGGTTTGTATTCATTGGCAATTAAAACTGGTTTATCTGTGGTGAATGCAGGGATTGGTTTTGGTGCTGTGTTTGCAATAGCAATCGCAGGCTTATGGATTTGGGATCGCGCTCGTAAAAAAATGCAGTAAAGGTGGATAGCATTATGATAGATGAGAAACAGCTCGAAATATTGAGCATTCAAATTGGTCAGAAACTAAAAGAGCAAGGTAAAACAGTGACTGCTGCTGAGTCTTGCACTGGCGGCTGGATTGCGAAAGTATTAACTGATATTGCGGGGAGCTCAGACTATTTCCAACGTGGGTTTGTCACATACAGTAATGAAGCTAAGCACCAAATGATCGGTGTTAAACATGAATCTTTACAAAAATTTGGCGCAGTGAGCCAGCAAGTGGTTATCGAAATGGCCTCTGGTGCATTACAAGAGGCTAAAGCTGATTTTGCTGTTTCAGTCAGTGGCATTGCAGGTCCTGGAGGCGGTAGTGCAGAAAAACCCGTTGGCACTGTTTGGTTTGGTTTTGCCCAAAAACAAACCAACGAAGCTATTTCTGTGGTCGCAGAACATCGTGTATTTCAAGGGGATAGAAATAAAGTTCGCTTACAATCAACAGGTTATGCTCTTGAGACTCTTTTAAAACTGTTAAATAAAAAATTTCCTTGATACTGTATGATTATACAGTATACTTAGTTCCAACAAATCAAATTCAATCGTTTTATTCGCAGTGGTTAAGCCATTGCACTTAGGGAGTAAAGATGGCTATTGATGAAAACAAACAAAAAGCACTTGCAGCGGCATTAGGTCAAATTGAAAAACAATTTGGTAAAGGCTCCATTATGCGTCTTGGTGAAGACCGCTCTATGGATGTTGAAACCATTTCAACAGGTTCTTTATCCCTTGACGTTGCATTAGGCGCTGGTGGCCTGCCATTAGGTCGTATTGTTGAAATCTACGGTCCTGAGGCTTCGGGTAAAACAACTTTGACTTTACAAGTCATAGCAGCAGCACAGCGTAGTGGTAAAACCTGTGCATTTATTGATGCTGAACATGCGCTAGACCCTATTTATGCTAAAAAATTAGGTGTAGATATTGATAATTTACTGTGTTCACAGCCTGACACCGGTGAGCAAGCTCTTGAAATCTGTGATGCATTAACTCGCTCTGGTGCAGTTGACGTGATCATTGTTGACTCCGTGGCTGCATTAACACCCAAAGCTGAAATTGAAGGCGAAATCGGTGATTCACACATGGGGCTTGCGGCTCGTATGATGAGCCAAGCAATGCGTAAATTAGCCGGTAACTTAAAAACGTCTAACACCTTACTGATCTTTATTAACCAAATTCGTATGAAAATTGGTGTTATGTTCGGTAACCCAGAAACGACAACAGGTGGTAACGCACTGAAATTCTATGCATCCGTTCGTTTAGATATTCGTCGTATCGGTGCAGTGAAAAATGGTGAAGAAATCGTAGGTAGTGAAACCCGCGTTAAAGTTGTTAAAAATAAAGTTGCAGCACCATTTAAACAAGCAGAGTTCCAAATTCTTTATGGTGAAGGCATTAACACCTTTGGTGAGTTAATTGACTTGGGTGTTAAACATAAGTTGATTGAAAAAGCAGGTGCTTGGTATAGCTATAATGGTGATAAAATTGGCCAAGGTAAAGCGAACTCAACAAATTATTTAAAAGAGCATCCTGAAGTCGCGCAAGAAATTGATACCAAATTGCGTGAAATGTTATTAAATCACACGGGTGAATTTAGCAGCGCAGCGACAGACTTCATCAGTGATTCTGATGAAGAAGATACACCAGAAGAATTTTAATTTTTCCTTAGGTTTTTGATTAATAAATGAATTATCGGCGCATCTCTTTTAGAGATGCGTCTTTTTTATTATGGCCTATCATATTAATAGTTTAACGAACAGTATTTCTGTGGAAAAATACCTTATTGCGAGGTATAAACATACTTTCAGAAAATATCTAGACGCTTTACAATGAAAGCCGCGAATGGATGTATCTATATTTTACTTCTGCATAAAGAGACTTTATCTTATCAGTCACTTTTTAATCGGAGAGTTGATTAGAGGTGATGTTACATTCCATCTCAACAATTCGTAATTCTGTTTCCAGCTTGATATCGGGATAAATATGAGTAAAAGCACCGCTGAGATCCGTCAAGCGTTTCTCGACTTTTTTCATACAAAAGGTCATCAAGTGGTCACCAGCAGCTCGCTAGTGCCAAATAATGACCCTACACTATTGTTCACAAACGCAGGGATGAACCAGTTCAAAGATGTATTTCTTGGTCTGGATAAGAGAGCATATTCCCGAGCGACAACTGCACAACGTTGTGTTCGTGCGGGTGGTAAACATAACGACTTAGAGAACGTGGGCTATACTGCTCGCCACCATACATTTTTTGAGATGTTAGGTAACTTTAGTTTTGGCGACTACTTTAAACACGATGCTATTCGCTTTGCATGGGAATTATTAACCAGCGAAGAATGGTTTAATCTACCAAAAGAAAGGCTTTGGGTAACTGTTTATGCAACGGATGATGAAGCTTATGATATTTGGAATAAAGAGATAGGTATTCCAGCTGAACGTATCATCCGCATAGGTGATAACAAGGGTGCACCATATGCATCTGACAACTTCTGGCAGATGGGTGACACAGGACCTTGTGGTCCATGTACTGAAATTTTCTATGATCATGGTGATCATATTTGGGGTGGCCCTCCAGGAAGTCCAGAAGAAGACGGTGACCGTTATATTGAAATTTGGAACCTTGTTTTCATGCAATTTAACCGTCAATCAGACGGTACGATGGAGCCATTACCAAAACCCTCAGTTGATACAGGAATGGGCTTAGAGCGTATTTCTGCTGTACTTCAACACGTCAATTCAAATTATGAGATTGATATTTTCCGTGAATTAATTGCAGCCGCAGCTAAAGCAACAGGCGCAACTGATTTAGAAAATAAATCACTGCGTGTAATTGCTGATCATATTCGCTCTTGCGCATTCCTTGTTAGCGACGGTGTGATCCCGTCGAATGAAGGCCGTGGTTATGTACTACGCCGCATCATTCGTCGTGCTGTCCGTCATGGCTACATGTTAGGAGCAAAGGACACTTTCTTCTATAAACTTGTTGCGCCATTAATTAACGTCATGGGTTCAGCTGCGGATGAATTAGCTCGCCAGCAAACTATGGTGGAAAAAGTTCTAAGAACTGAAGAAGAACAATTCGCACGTACCTTAGAACGTGGGTTACAGCTATTAGATGAAGAATTGTCTTCCCTACAAGGCGACACGCTTGATGGTGAAGCGGCATTCCGCCTGTATGACACTTATGGTTTCCCAATTGATTTAACGGCGGATGTGTGTCGCGAACGTAACATTAAAGTTGATGAACAAGGTTTTGAGCGTGCAATGGAAGACCAGCGCCGTCGAGCTAGGGAATCAAGTGGCTTTGGTGCTGACTACAACTCTTTAATCAAAGTTGATAAGCGTAGTGAGTTTTCTGGTTATGAATACGATGAGCAGCAAGCAACTATCATTGCATTGTATAAAGATGGTCAACCTGTTGATAGCTTAAATGCAGGTGAAGAAGGCTTAGTAATTCTAGATAAAACAGCATTCTATGCTGAATCTGGCGGTCAAGTCGGAGATACTGGCTACTTAAACAATGATAGTACCAGCTTTAAGGTGACAGACACTCAAAAATATGGTCAAGCAATTGGCCATATTGGTAAAGTAGAATCAGGAACACTGGTTGTTAATCACCGTATTTCAGCTTTAGTGAATGCTGCAAGACGTAACGCTATTCGATTAAACCACTCAGCAACGCATTTACTGCACGCTGCGTTACGTCAGGTATTAGGTGACCATGTATCTCAGAAAGGTTCATTGGTTAACGATAAATACCTGCGTTTTGACTTCTCTCATTTTGAGGCGATGACCAGCGAACAATTACGCCAAGTTGAGGATATCGTCAACGCGCAAATCCGCCAAAATTCAGAAATTGAAACTGAGCTGATGGATTTAGAGGGAGCTAAAGCGAAAGGTGCTATGGCATTATTCGGTGAAAAATATGAAGAACGCGTACGTGTTCTGAGTATGGGCGACTTCTCTATTGAACTATGTGGTGGTACACATGCTAGTCGCACAGGAGATATTGGTTTGTTCCGTATTCTCAGTGAATCAGGTACTGCTGCGGGGGTTCGTCGTATTGAGGCGACGACGGGTGCGATGGCAATTGAAAGCGTTCATAATCAGTCAGAGCAACTTTCGGCAATCGCTCACCTACTAAAAGGTGATATTAATAGCTTAGTAGAGAAAGTAAAAGCAGCACTCGATAAATCTCGCCAGCTTGAAAAAGAGATTGTGCAACTAAAAGATCAACAAGCATCTCAAGAAAGTGCTTCACTAAGCAGTAAAGCGAAAGATGTGAAAGGTATTAAATTATTAGTAACTCAATTAGGTGATACTGATCCTAAGCTATTGAGAACAATGGTTGATGATCTCAAGAATCAGTTGAAATCAGCGATTATAGTGCTTTCAACAACAAGTGGTGATAAAGTCAGTATGATCGTTGGCGTAACTAATGATTTAACTGCTAAAGTTAAGGCTGGTGACTTGATTTCTTATGTCGCAGGACAAGTTGGCGGTAAAGGTGGCGGTCGTCCAGACATGGCGCAAGCGGGGGGGACTGACGTTAATGCATTACCTGCTGCAATGGCGAGTGTTGAAACGTGGGTAGAATCACGGCTTTAAGCGCCTATAAAGTTGTCTCATCAAAACATGAGGCAACTTTAATCTGTTGCGGCATTGTTAATGTATCACTTGTAGTGCTATATTTTGCTTGTAAATAATTAGAATGCTTGAATTGATGGCATCAATGCTTTAGGTAAATGTCATTGCTTTACGTTTTCACGGTGTGTGATGGACAATAGCGGGGGATACCTAGAGACCCGACTCTTTTAATATTTCAAGGAGCAAAGAATGCTTATTCTGACTCGTCGAGTTGGTGAAACACTCATGATAGGCGATGAGGTAACAGTTACTGTATTGGGTGTCAAAGGCAACCAAGTTCGTATTGGTGTTAATGCCCCAAAAGAAGTTTCTGTTCACCGTGAAGAAATTTATCAACGGATCCAGGCTGAAAAGACTCAACCAGATAATTAATAATAATGAATAAGCGTCCAATAATTGACCACACAGCAAGAATGGACGCTTGTCTTACCTACTTTTTTCTCTCATTTTCAATGCTAACAGCACTTTTTTACACGTAATAATTTACACGTAATAAAATTTTTTTGTTAGAAAATCGTATTGTTATACTTAGTTTATGACTTTGTGTTGAGCATAATTTCATCAAATAGATAATTGGTTTTGCTTTTTACTCATCAGCATAGTAATTTTTTTATCATAACTTTATTTATGAAGTTAGTAGGATAGAGGCTGAAAAATATCTTTTTCGATGTTAAACTAATCATCTTGCTTGTGAAATGTGCAAACAGACTACGGAATGCAAAAAGTTTGGAAAAATTGTTTGACTTCTAAGTCTAGGAAAGTAATATGTGCGCCACACAGCAACGAGATGTTTGAAAAAACAAATCGTGTGTAACTAAAATATGGTGAGGTGGCCGAGAGGCTGAAGGCGCTCCCCTGCTAAGGGAGTATGCGGTCAAAAGCTGCATCGAGGGTTCGAATCCCTCCCTCACCGCCATTTTAGATTACGCATCCGTAGCTCAGCTGGATAGAGTACTCGGCTACGAACCGAGCGGTCGGAGGTTCGAATCCTCCCGGATGCACCATTTTCAACCCTATGAGAAAATCTGATGGGGTTTGTTTTGGTTTAATACCAAGGCAATGCAGTAACTAAGAAATTACTTCATAGATGCTGATAAAGAAGTTTGAGAGAGAAGCACGTCTTGCATTAAGTATGCATCCGTAGCTCAGCTGGATAGAGTACTCGGCTACGAACCGAGCGGTCGGAGGTTCGAATCCTCCCGGATGCACCATCATTAGAAGAACTCCTCAATTTGAGGAGTTTTTTTTGTCTGAAAAGCCAAATAAATGGCATTCTGCCTACATATTCCTCTATAAACCACACATCTAGACAGCGACAATTTCTGTGATTTAAGCTAAAGTATTGCCTTAATAAAATACATTAACATCACAGGCGGGAGGTCGATTTGATCCCGGACGTATCTAAAGCGCTCTCATGGTTAGAGGCGCACCCAGAAGCACTAAATGGTATTCAACGTGGTATTGAACGCGAAACATTGCGTGTGACTTCTACAGGCTCTATTGCAGAAACATTGCATCCTGAAGAGCTGGGAAAAGCTTTAACACATAAATGGATCACGACAGATTTTGCGGAGTCCTTACTCGAATTTATTACTCCTGTAGATAAAAGTATTAGCCATAACTTGGCTTTTCTCAGGGATTTACATCGCTATACTGCGCGCCATCTTCAAGATGAAAGAATGTGGCCACTCAGTATGCCATGTTTTATTGAAAGTGAAGATAAAATCACTCTTGCTCAATATGGTTCTTCCAACGTCGGGCGCTTTAAAACGCTGTACCGAGAAGGGTTGAAAAATCGTTATGGCGCATTAATGCAAACGATAGCAGGGGTGCATTATAACTTCTCTTTGCCAACTGAATTTTGGCAAGCGTGGGCGGGGGTGGATGATCCTGAAAGTGAAAGTGGTAAAGAAAAAATTTCTGATGGTTATTTACGTTTGATCAGAAACTATTACCGTTTCGGTTGGGTGATCCCATATCTATTCGGTGCATCTCCAGCAATTTGTGGTTCTTTCTTAAAAGATAGGGATACCGCCTTAACATTCGATAAAACTGAATGTGGCACTTATTATTTGCCTTATGCAACCTCCTTACGCATGAGTGATCTTGGCTATACGAATAAATCACAAAGTGATTTAAATATTACATTCAATAAATTAAGCGAATACGTTGAAAGCTTAAAGAAAGCAATTCATAAGCCTTCTGCTGAGTTTGATAAACTGGGTGTTAAGAAGGATGGCAAGTACGTTCAACTCAACACAAATGTATTGCAAATTGAAAACGAACTCTATGCACCAATAAGGCCTAAGCGTGTACCTAAAGGGACTGAGTCGCCCTCAGATGCATTATTGCGAGGTGGTATTGAATATATTGAAGTGCGTTCATTGGATATTAATCCATTTAGTGCGATTGGGGTTAATGAAACACAAGCACGCTTTGTTGATCTATTCTTAATTTGGTGTGTCCTTGCAGACGCGCCAGAAATGAATGCGCAAGAATTAGATTGTTGCCGCCAAAACTGGAACCGTGTGATCCTTGAAGGTCGTAAACCAGGGCAAGTTATTGGCTTTGGTTGTGGTAGTGAAATGAAACCATTGGTGGACGTGGGGCAGCAATTATTTAATGATTTGATCCGTGTTGCAGAAGTACTAGATACATGCTGTGATGCGAAATACAAAGACGTTTGCCATCAATTTGTTGCTATGTTTGAAGACCCAACCCTGACATATTCTGCTCTTGTAATGGATGAGATGTTAGAAAAAGGCATAGGCGGCTATGGACTAGAACTTGCTGAAAAATATTTTGAGCAGTTAACTAACGAGCCTTATGAAGTGATTACTGAAGAGCAATTTGAGCAAGCAAGACTCGCATCTATTGAAAAACAAGCTAAGATGGAACAGAGCGAAACGGAAAGCTTTGAAGACTATCTACACATTCATGCAGGACGCTAAAAGAAACGGCCACGCTAGGTGGCCAAATAAAAATCTCTTAGAGAATTAGGGATGATAACAAATTGCGCGTCTTTCATTAATTGAGACTCTGCATTTTCAAAATAGTTTCATTTTATTTTAGAAAAAAAATTTATTTTTGAGGAGGTCACAAAATGCCGTTATTAGATAGCTTTACTGTCGATCATACTCGCATGTCAGCGCCTGCTGTACGTGTGGCAAAAACCATGAAAACGCCAAGTGGGGACACTATCACGGTTTTTGATTTACGCTTTACTGTACCCAATGAAGAAGCCATGACAGAAAAAGGGACACACACTTTGGAGCATCTCTTTGCGGGCTTCATGCGTGATCACCTCAACGGTAATGGCGTCGAGATTATTGATATTTCACCTATGGGCTGCCGTACAGGTTTTTATATGAGCCTAATTGGTCAGCCTGAAGAACAGCGTGTGGCGAATGCGTGGAAAGCGGCGATGGAGGATGTTTTGAAAGTTAAAGATCAAAACAAAATACCTGAGTTGAACGTATACCAATGTGGGACATATAAAATGCACTCATTGGAAGAAGCCCAGCAAATTGCACGTAATGTTCTCGCTTCAGAGATAGGTATCAATAAAAACGATGAATTAGCTTTACCCGCTGATAAGCTTGAGCAATTACACGTTTAGTTATTTGTATATCAGCAATGCAAAAAGAGCCTAATCATTAGGCTCTTTTTGCATCTAATCGACTATAAATATTTTATAGGTCAGGGACTTGCGAGCTAAATGCTAGGGGGGTGATCTTCACTTGCTTAACAATATTTTCATTCATCGTTAATACTTCGATCAAGTAATGGCCTACGACAATCTGTTCCTCAGCTTGGGGAATATCACCAATCACTTCTAAAACCATGCCGTTAACCGTCCTAGGACCATCAATGGGTAGATTCCATTCAAAAGCTTTATTCAGCTCGCGAATATTAGCTGAACCGTCCACAAGCACGCTACCATCGCTTTGAGGCAATACCTCTTCAGCCAATGACGGTGACATTGAGGTCGTAAAGTCACCAACTATTTCTTCTAAAATATCCTCAACAGTGATGAGACCTTGAATTTCACCATATTCATCAACAATGATCCCCAGTTTTTCTTTTTTATGTTGAAAATTAACTAGCTGAACATTTAATGGCGTACTATTAGGAATGAAATAAATATTATCGGCTGCTTTAATTAAATTTTGCTTATTAAACTCGCGTTTTTCCATCATTAAGCGGTAAGCTTCGCGAACCCGTAGAATACCAATAGAATCATCGAGGGAATCACGATACAACACAATACGGCCGTGGGGGGAATGAGTTAGTTGGCGAATAATTGATTTCCAATCATCATTGACGTCAATTCCAACAATCTCATTTCTGGGTAGCATGATATCGCCAACAGTGACTTTGTCTAAATCCAATATTGAAATCAACATATCTTGATTTCGGCGGCTAATTTTGTGTTTGGACTCGTTAACAATAGTACGTAATTCTTCTTTGTTGACAGCGTCAGTTCGCACTGTTAATGATTTGACGCCAATACAACGTAGTAACAGGGCTGATAGTGTATTAAATGTCCATACCACAGGCATCATAATGATCTGTAATGGTTTTAATAAATAGCTGCTAGGAAAAGCAATTTTTTCTGGATAAAGCGCTGCAAGCGTTTTAGGCATGACCTCTGCAAAAACAAGGATAATAAAAGTTAAAATCCCCGTAGCCATTGCTACGCCTGCGTTACCATATAATCGCATACCAATAATGGTCGCCAATGCAGAGGCGACAATATTAATTAGATTATTGCCGATAAGCACTAAGCTTAATAGTTTATCTGGGTGTTCAAGTAGCTTTTCGACACGAATTGCAGAGCGATTCCCTTGTTTTGCCAAATGTTTTAAACGATAACGGTTTAGTGTCATCATCCCTGTTTCAGACGCGGAAAAATAAGCTGAAACGAAAATCAAAACAATCAAAATGATGATTAGCGTACTCGTAGACACATCATCCAAAACAAGGTTCCTTATATGAAGGGAGTGGCTGATTTAATTTCAAAATATCATAAATTCTTGTATTAGGCGGTTACCAAAAAAAGCCATTGTTAAGATGATGGAGCCGCCAACATGGAAAAACAAGACGCGTTTACCGCGCCATCCGCCGTGAAAATGCCCCCAAAGTAGGGTAATATAGACAAACCAAGCAATAACGGATAACACTGATTTATGGATATTTTCTTTATCAAAAATATTATCCATATAAATAAAACCCGTACATAAAGTTAGCGTTAATAAAATGACCCCCACTTGGGTGATATGAAACATTTTACGTTCCACGACCATCATCGGTGGCATATCAGGGCTAAATTTTAAAGTTTTATTTTTTAGTTGATGGTCAATTAAAGCCACTTGGAATGCGTATAATGCAGCGATTAATAATGTGGCGTAACTTAAGAGTGCTAACCCAATATGCACAAATAGCGGTACGCTAGCTTCCAAGTGAGTAATAAATTCCCCTGGCATGATAGTGGATAACATCAAATTAATGATGGCAAAACTATATACAATTGGGGTTAAGTACCAAGCTTTGCCACAATACGCGACAACTGTCATGATCAGACACATGAGTAAACTCACCGCTGAACCTAGATTTAGCAGTGTGAGATTCTGCCCCTCAGCTTCACTAAAAATTAGTAACTTCAATGTGATGGCGTGAGTGACTAATGCAACAACGGCAAGTATAAGCGCAAGATGGCGATAAAATAGCTGTTTACGCACTTGACTGGGGATGATCAGCAACAGGCTGACCATGTATGTACAAACTGCTATGACTGCAAATACGGGCATAGTATAGTGTCGTTATTCATTTTTAATGGAAAGTTATTTCATAGTATAACTTGTACGAGTGTAGGCTCCAACTATTGGGCTGGCTAATCACAATATATTCATTGCCAATAGCATTTCATGCGCCAATGGATTTGATTTATCGCGATTAAACTTATGCCATCATAACCTGTATCATCAGTTTCAAACAGGGGGCAGCGAAAAAACAGTGGGCGTGTTACAATAGTACAATTATTTTTAGCGTTGGCTTTTCCTTCATGATTGTCAAGGTACTGATACTTATAATTCAAGTTGTTAGGGATAATACACTTGAAATTGCTTGTATCAGCAACCAGATCAGGCTGGACA
This sequence comes from Providencia sp. Me31A, assembly GCF_050487165.1. NCBI lineage: Bacteria > Pseudomonadati > Pseudomonadota > Gammaproteobacteria > Enterobacterales > Morganellaceae > Providencia > Providencia sp. Me31A. Next base: position 15,864 of record NZ_JBKQGZ010000034.1, on the reverse strand, counting down.
TCGGCCCATCAACAGAATTGAGCTAAGACATATGTTTGATAATTTAACTGACAGACTATCGCGCACGTTGCGCAATATCAGTGGGCGTGGGCGCTTAACTGATGACAATATTAAAGACACATTACGCGAAGTTCGCATGGCTTTGCTGGAAGCTGACGTTGCTTTACCAGTTGTCCGTGAATTTATCCAAAAAGTCAAAGAAAGTGCCGTTGGTCAAGATGTTAATAAAAGCCTAACACCTGGCCAAGAGTTCATTAAAATTGTTCAGAATGAGCTCACTAGTGCGATGGGGGATGAAAACCATCAACTAAATTTATCTGCGCAGCCTCCAGCCGTTGTTTTAATGGCGGGTTTGCAAGGTGCGGGTAAAACGACCAGTGTTGCAAAATTAGGTAAACTTTTAAAAGAAAAGCAAAAGAAAAAAGTATTAGTAGTATCCGCTGACGTTTACCGCCCTGCGGCAATTAAACAGTTAGAAACATTGGCAGAAACAGTTGGAATTGACTTTTTCCCATCTGATGCACAGGAAAAACCGGCGGCTATCGTACAAAAAGCATTAAAACATGCTCAGCTGCAATTCTACGATGTTTTACTGGTGGATACGGCAGGTCGCTTGCACGTTGATGAAGCGATGATGGAGGAAATCCAAGAGGTTCACCGTATTATCAAGCCTGTAGAAACGCTATTTGTGGTTGATGCCATGACGGGGCAAGATGCGGCAAATACAGCAAAAGCATTTAACGAAGCGCTACCACTGACGGGGGTTGTGTTAACTAAAGTGGATGGCGATGCCCGAGGCGGTGCTGCACTCTCAATTCGAGCTATCACAGGTAAACCAATTAAATTCTTAGGCGTTGGTGAAAAAACGGATGCCTTAGAACCTTTTCATCCTGAACGTGTCGCTTCCCGTATTCTTGGGATGGGAGATGTCATCTCTTTAATTGAAGAGATTGAACATAAAGTAGACCGTGATGAAGCTGAGAAATTAGCTAAAAAACTGAAAACAGGCGATAGCTTTGATTTAAATGATTTTCTAAGTCAATTAAAACAAATGCGCAATATGGGAGGCATGGCGAGCATGATGAGTAAAATGCCTGGCATGTCCCAATTACCTGATGCCGTAAAATCACAGATGGATGATAAAATTACGGTTCGTATGGAAGCAATGATTAACTCTATGACACGTAAAGAGCGTGAGAAACCAGAGATTATTAAGGGATCACGTAAACGTCGTATTGCAGCTGGTTCAGGTACAACAGTGCAGGAAGTTAACCGTCTTCTAAAACAATTTGATGATATGCAACGCATGATGAAGAAAATGAAAAAAGGCGGTCTAGCCAAGATGATGCGCGGCATGAAGGGTATGATGCCTCCGGGATTTCCGGGGCGTTAAGTAATAAAGCCTCAAAGAAAACGCACTTTTGATTGATTTTTGCGTCAAAGTGAGTAAACTTTTCGGGCTTTTTATATGACAACCGGACTCTATCCCTCGATGGAGTCTGGTTGTTTTGTTAACTAATGAGGATGTTATGGTAACAATTCGTTTATCTCGTGGCGGCGCTAAAAAACGTCCGTTCTACCAAATCGTTGTAACCGATAGCCGCAATGCGCGTGATGGTCGTTTCATTGAGCGTGTCGGTTTCTTCAACCCGATCGCGACAGGTCAAGCAGAAGAACTGCGTTTAGACCTAGACCGTATCGAGCATTGGGTTGGCTTAGGTGCAACTATTTCTGACCGTGTTGCACAACTGGTCAAACAAGCTAAGAAAGCAGCTTAATCTGTCGCGGTGGTAACTATGAGCAAGCAAACAAAACTACAGCAACCTGAAAACCCAATTGTGTTGGGTAAATTAGGTGCGGCATATGGTATTCGTGGTTGGCTCAAAGTTTTTTCGTCCACCGAACATGCTGAAAGCATTTTTGATTATCAGCCTTGGTTTATCCAACGTTCGGGTCAATGGCAACACATTGAAATTGAAGATTGGAAACATCATAACAAAGATATCATTGTCAAGCTGAATGGGGTCGATGACCGCGATACAGCTGCGCTTTTGACTAACTTTGAAATTGCGGTTGATTCAACCCAACTTCCTGAGCTAGAAAACGAATACTACTGGAAGGACTTAATGGACTGCCACGTAGTTACGTTACAAGGCTATGACCTTGGTACCGTCACTGACATGATGGAGACCGGTTCTAATGATGTATTGGTCATTAAGGCAAATTTAAAAGATGCATTTGGCATCAAGGAGCGGTTGGTTCCGTTTCTTGATGGGCAGGTTATCAAGAAAGTCGATCTCGAAGCCAAACTCATTGAAGTGGATTGGGATCCTGGTTTTTAAATCTCCGGTTGAACGGTTTTGATAAGTGGGACGAAATCATGTGGATTGGTGTAATTAGCCTGTTTCCCGAAATGTTCCGCGCAATAACCGAGTACGGGGTAACTGGTCGGGCAGTGAAAAATGGCCTGCTAACTCTTGAGTGCTGGAATCCACGGGATTTTACCCATGATAAGCACAAAACTGTTGATGATCGCCCCTATGGTGGTGGTCCAGGCATGCTGATGATGGTGCAGCCACTCAAGGATGCAATCAATACAGCAAGAACTGAGGCTGGTGAGGGCGCGAAAGTTATTTATCTTTCACCTCAAGGGCGCAAACTAAGTCAAGACGGTGTTTGCGAGTTGGCAACCAATAAGAAGTTAATTCTTGTTTGTGGCCGTTATGAAGGCATTGATGAACGGATCATTCAAACCGAAGTTGATGAAGAATGGTCAATCGGTGATTACGTTCTCAGTGGTGGGGAACTCCCCGCAATGGTGTTGATAGACTCTGTCTCACGGTTTATACCAGGGGTACTGGGTCATCAAGCTTCAGCACAAGAAGATTCTTTTGCTGATGGCTTGCTCGATTGTCCGCACTATACCCGCCCTGAAGTGTTAGATGGCATGCAAGTTCCAGACGTTTTGCTTTCAGGAAATCATGCAAAAATAGATAGCTGGCGCATGAAACAATCACTTGGCCGTACCTGGCTTAGAAGACCTGAGCTTCTGGAAAGCCTAGCTCTGACTGACGAGCAGAGGATGCTGCTGACTGAATTCCAAGTTGAATATCAGTCCGAGCAGCAAATGAATCCAGACAATTAATTGTCTAAACATATCAGTTTACCTAGGGTAAGAGAGTTATTATGAGCAACATTATTAAACAACTTGAACAAGAGCAAATGAAGCAGGACGTACCTTCATTCCGTCAGGGTGACACCGTGGAAGTTAAGGTATGGGTCGTAGAAGGCTCTAAAAAACGTCTGCAGGCATTCGAGGGCGTGGTTATCGCTATTCGTAACCGCGGTCTGCACTCTGCATTCACTGTTCGTAAAATTTCTAACGGCGAAGGTGTTGAGCGTGTATTCCAAACTCACTCTCCAGTCGTAGATAGCATTGCTGTTAAACGTCGTGGTGCTGTTCGCAGATCTAAACTGTACTACCTGCGTGAGCGTTCTGGTAAGGCAGCTCGTATCAAAGAGCGTCTGAACGCCAAGTAATACGCTTTCGCTACATCCGAAAGTTATAATATGATAAGGCCCGCATCTGCGGGCCTTTATTCGTTATTTTTCATGCTGTGACGGTGTTGGCTTTGTTCAGCCAAGCAAGTTACACACTTATGTATGCGACCCACCTCCCATTGACTTACCGCCTTGCTACAACTCGAACTATTTATAATATGTTTAAGAAGCTATTTTGTTATTTTGTAAATAAATATTTACGAAATCTCCAATAAAAATGCTAATTCAAATATGAATTATGTTAATTCTATGTGAAATCTATTTTTTATCAATATATTACCAGTGTGTAATCAATTATGTACATCAGTGGAAAAATTTTACATAAATGGATTGAATTGTTTACGATGCATGGTATGTTACTAGCTATGCACCCAAACACAATGCGTAAACAATAAACTAAGCAAATATAAGCTAATAAGTAGGTAAAAAATGATCATGCAAAAAGATGTACTCAACAACGTGAATATTCAAGACGAGCAGGTATTAATCACCCCTGAGAGTCTGAAAGCGAAATATCCGCTGAGTAACAGCAATCTGCATGCCATTGCGACATCGCGACAAGTGATTGCAGATATCATTCATCAACGCGACCCTCGCTTACTCGTGGTATGTGGTCCTTGCTCAATCCATGATGTGGATGCGGCTATTGAATATGGTGAGCGTCTACAAAAATTAGCCGAAGAATTAAGTGATAGCTTATATATTGTGATGCGTGTGTACTTTGAAAAACCTCGTACAACAGTGGGTTGGAAAGGCTTAATTAGTGACCCATTTATGGATGGCACTTTTCAAATGGAAAAAGGTTTGCATATTGCTCGTGACCTGTTAACCAATTTAGTGAACATGGGGCTGCCCTTAGCAACAGAAGCATTGGACCCTAATAACCCTCAATACTTGGGGGATTTATTCAGTTGGTCTGCGATTGGTGCAAGAACGACAGAGTCACAGACTCACCGTGAAATGGCTTCAGGCTTATCCATGCCAGTGGGTTTTAAAAATGGAACGGATGGGAGTTTATCTACAGCAATTAATGCATTAAAAGCAGCTGCTATGCCACACCGTTTCATGGGGATTAACCAGTCAGGGCAAGTGTGTTTATTGCATACAAAAGGAAATAACAATGGCCACGTTATTTTACGTGGTGGTAAAACGCCAAACTACAGCGCTGAAGATATTGCTGCTTGTGAAGCTGAAATGACCAAAGCCGGTTTACAGCCATCACTCATGGTGGATTGTAGTCATGGTAACTCAAATAAAGACTACCGTCGTCAACCGCTTGTTGTTGATTCAATTATTGAGCAAATAATTAATGGCAATGAATCAATTACAGGTATTATGTTAGAAAGCCATATTAATGAAGGCAATCAAACGTCTGAACAAGCTCGTGAAGCCATGAAGTATGGCGTTTCAGTGACAGATGCTTGCATTAACTGGCAGACAACAGAAACTGTATTGCGCAATTTACATCAGGCATTATCACCTGTGCTTGAACAACGTGCGCAAAAATTAAGTAAAGTGAGCTGATCAAGGTATTAGTATGTCTGTTGAGTTATCCCATTTACGGGAACAAATTGATGAAGTTGATAAATCACTGTTAGATTTATTAGCAAAAAGATTGCAGCTAGTTGCTGAAGTCGGGGAAGTTAAAAGCTTACATGGCTTACCGATTTATGTGCCTGAGCGTGAAACAAATATGTTGGCAGCTCGTCGCGCCGAAGCTGAGCATATGGGGATACCTCCTGATCTGATCGAAGATATTTTACGACGGATCATGCGTGAATCTTATGCTCGAGAAAATGACAAAGGGTTCAAAACATTGAACCCTTCAGCTGGTCCAATTGTTATTGTTGGTGGTGATGGGAAAATGGGGCGGTTATTTCACCGTCTTCTTACTTTATCGGGCTACCAAGTTAAAACATTGAATGAAGGTGATTGGCCACAGGCAGAATCTATTGTGGCTGGGGCGAGTGTGGTGATCATCAGTGTGCCTATTCATTCAACAGTGCAGGTGATCAATCAATTGCCTAAACTGGATAAGAGCACGATACTGATGGATATTGCGTCGATTAAGCAGCAGCCATTAGAGGCGATGTTAGCGGTACATGATGGCCCTGTGCTTGGTCTTCATCCAATGTTTGGTCCCGATATTGGCAGTGTTGCAAAACAGGTATTTGCTTACTGTAATGGTCGTAATGCTGAGTCTTATCAATGGTTTCTCGAACAGTTAACAGTTTGGGGAGCTCGATTAAAAGAAATTTCAGCATCAGAGCACGATAAAAATATGAGTTTTATCCAAGCATTGCGCCATTTTACAACTTTTACCTATGGGCAAAATTTAGCGGATGAAAAGGTAGATTTGCAGCAATTACTTGATCTATCGTCTCCTATTTATCGTTTAGAACTTGCAATGGTTGGGCGTTTATTTGCACAAGATCCTCAATTGTATGCAGATATTATTATGTCTTCAGACGAAAATATTGAGTTGATCCGCCGTTATCATCAGCTTTTAGGTTGCTCGATTGAGCTTCTAGAGAAAAAAGATAAAGCTGAATTTATTCGCCAATTTAATCTAGTAAGTGAATGGTTTGGCGAAGATGCCCACCATTTTATGAAAGAAAGTCAATCGTTATTACAGCGAGCGAACGATAATCGTAAGTAATGATCTCTGCCTTCTATCGTTTTTTTTAGCGCTAGAGGGCTTTCTTTTTTCTGTTAATTTATTGTTATGCTTGATAAAATTTCATTTTAGCTGATTGTATTTTAACTGTTTATTTAAAATAAGTAATTTTACTTATTTCTGTAGTTTCTATCGAATCACTTCCTCCTTCTCTTCATTTTGAATTTATCCGCTATTTAATTTCAAATTAATCGATCAATAAAATTGATATTTAAAAATCAAACGCTTTATCTGGTAAAGATATAAGCCATTTTACCGATAACACTACTCATTCAATGATGGCTAGCGTGGTAAATATATGTCTTTTAAAAATCTCAAAATTAGTATGAAGTTAACGATAGCATTTGGGGGATTTGTGACGCTTATTATCCTGAGTTCGCTCTTTTCTTTAGCCAATATGAATCGAGCTAATGATGGTATGAAGCAAGTCCTGTATGAAAGTTATCCTATCGCCTCTACAGCAGGGCAAATGATGGATAACTTTTATTCTTTTATTGGGATACAAGAGCTTATTTTACTTGATGATCGTGGTAGCGATAAACGCAAGGAAGAGTTAGCTAAAATTACATTAAAAATTAATCAATTGGTGGATAGCCTAGAGAATAACGTTACAGATGATCGCTCTAAAGAGGTTCTGGCTGATTTGCATGTTATTCGCCAACAGTTTCATGCATCGATTGCGCGTATTAATGCGCTTTTATCAGAGAATAATCGTCAAGCTGCTATTGACGAAATGATGACTAAAACGTCTAGTATCCAACGTGATTATAGAGATCAAATTCAAACTTTAATGGCCATTCAAGATCTGGAGATGCAGGAGATTGGTCGTAAAGTGAATGCGGATTATGAAAGCAATAAAATATTACTCGCTTTTTTATCCGTGATAAGTATTGCTATAGGCTGTGTGATGGGGTGGTTTATCACTACGATGATCACTCGTCCACTTGAAAGTGCGGTTGGTATTGCTCAGTCAATTGCTAATGGAGATCTAACAAAAGATGTTAAAGTTGATTCAAAAGATGAAACAGGAATTTTACTGAATGCCTTAAATGATATGAAAATTCAATTAGTTGAAATTGTCCAAGAGGTACAAAAAGGGTCTGAAAGTATTTCTGCGGCAGCTGGGCAAATTGTTGCAGGTAACCAAAACTTAGCTGCTCGTACAGAAGAACAAGCCGCATCAGTTGAGGAAACAGCAAGCTCGATGGAACAAATTGCGTCCACAGTTAAAAACACCACCGAACATACCCATGAAGCAAGTTTATTAGCAGAACAAGCAGCAATGGTTGTACAAAATAATGGCCAAATGATGAGCCAAGTAACTAATAAGATGAGAGCGATTAATGGGTCAGCATTGAAAATGGCGGATATTATTAATCTCATTGATTCTATTGCTTTTCAGACAAATATTTTAGCGTTAAATGCCTCAGTCGAAGCTGCAAGAGCAGGGGAGCATGGACGTGGTTTTGCAGTTGTTGCAGGTGAAGTGCGTTTATTAGCACAAAAAAGTGCCACTTCCGCTAATGATATTCGAGGGCTAATTGAGAACTCTTCATCACAGACGAAAGAAGGTATGGAGTTAGTTGAAAAAGCAACGGAACAAATCCATGGCATGATTGATAGTGTGAAAGAAATGAATACGTTATTGCAGGAAATTGGCCAAGCGAGCCAAGAGGAAAGTGATGGAATTTCACAAATTAATAGCGCGGTTGGTCAACTAGACCTAACGACTCAACAAAATGCGAGCTTAGTTGAAGAATCTGTTGTTGCAGCAGACTCATTAAATGAACAAGCACTCCACCTTAAAAATTTGGTTAATTACTTCCGGATTAATTCAAATTATCAATCTGAAACTATTGCATAATAATAAATAAAGGTTGCCTTAATCTAAGGTAACCTTTATTTAGTTGGATGTTATGGCGTAATCTTTTCAGGTTCAACAGGAATCACATTTTCCGATGGATAACAGCCTAAGATTTTTATAGAACGGGTAATGCTAGAAAGTTCTTTCAAAGCTTGTTGCATATTATCTGAACGTAGGTTTGCATGCACATCCACATAAAACATTTCTTCCCATGGTTTTCCATTAATTGGGCGAGATTCTAATTTGCTCATGATTATTTTATTATTTTTCAAAATAACTAATGCATCAACTAAGGCGCCAGCTTGTTGACCAGTCGTCATCAATAGTGTTGTTTTTGCTGGCACTTGTTCTGTAACTTCAATTGGTTGTGGTGCCACAACAATAAAGCGGGTCATATTAATTTGTTGATTAGCAAGGTTATGTTCTATTACTTGCAAGTTATACAGAGCACCACCTGCTTCACTACCCAATGCCGCAACATTAGGTGAGTTTTGTTCTGCAACCATCTGCATTGCGGTTGAAGTGCTATCGCAATATTTGATGTTCCAATGCGGGAACTGGGCTAAATATTGGCTGCATTGTTGAAAAGGCTGAGGGTGGCTATATACAGTATCAATAAGACTTAAATCAGCGTTTCCTGTTGTTAGAAGGCAATGATTAATAGGGAGGCGGATTTCACCTACAATGGATAATGATGTATTTTGCAGTAAATCGTAAACATCATTGATCGCCCCTGAACTGGTATTTTCTATCGGTAAAATACCATATTCAGCTTGACCACTTTCAACTAATGAAAAAATATCTTGGAATTTATGGCAGCTGCATTCGACCAGTTGATCGAAATGACGAGCAGAATATTGGCGTGCAGCAATATGCGAATAAGAACCTTTAGGGCCTAAAAAAGCGAAGCGGGCAGTATCGCTGGGTGTTAAATTTAAATGCTTTTGCAAAATAGCTTGTTGTGTAAGGACTGAGTCCTCAATGATCATTTGAAATAGACGGGTAACATAAAAACCATCAAGCCCAAGAGGTTTTCCCTTATTGATTAAAACATCAAGTAGTTGGCGCTCTCGGTCTTTATCTCGAATCGGGCGATTATCATCAATTTTGGTTTCTGCTACTTCAATTGCATAACCACGACGTTTCGCCAAAAGATTCAGTAACTCACTATCCAGTTGGCTAATTTTTTCTCTTACTTTTAGTAAATTAGTGCTATTTTCCATTTTGCCCACCCTGTCAATGTCGTGATATAAAAAAAGCCCCCTATAGTTGGGGGCTTTCTAATCTTGTCTTCTTTTTTTTCTCGAACGACAAAAACCCCCTTGATTAAGAGTAGCTAAAAAAGAAAGAAAAAAAGACAAAACTAAGATTCATGTGCAACACCTATTATTAGACCTGTATTAAATAGACCCGATAGTGATTAAGAAGTCAATAAAAAAGGAGCAGAAATATAAAAAACGCGCCCACTATGGACGCGTTTACAAGGTTCAAGATAAGGTATTAGATAATATAAAATTATAACGTAACGAGGTTCGCTTCTTTTACACTATTGTTTGCTCTTCTTGATTCTCCTTTATGTTGCACTTTGTTGAGTTGCCTTTCGAGCTTGTTAATCAATTCATTTATTGCTACGTACATATCTTCATGTTTGGCGCTTGCGACTAATTTTCCTGTCGCTGTTTTTATATTGGCATCAACCATGAAACCTTGAAGCTCTTTTGATAATACAACATGGGTATTAATCAATGAAACTTGCCATTTATCGAGTTTTGCTAGACGGTTCTCAATGTGTTCACGAATCGCAGGGGTAATGTCCATTTGTTTACTAGTAATGTTCACTATCATATAGTTACCTCTCATTGTTTCCGTCTTCGTTGAGTTCAGAATACTCGTTCTTATTAAGAATAAATTGATTCAGATCACATCTAATTCAAGGGAGAGTGAATGCACCTCTGAAGTGTGATTTCACGTAAAAAAGGGAAGAAAAAGCATTGCCAAAATGAATGGTTTAGGGGAAACTGATTAAGTTGGCTAGTTGTACGGTAAATAGCCAGAGCTTTTTTTGGGTAAAAATTTAGTGCGCCAAAAAAGTAAGCGAACCAGATAGTTACTGGTTGTTGCCAACAAAGAAAAACAGCAGCCAAGGCTGCTGTTTTAGATCTTATAGCAACATTATTGTGGGTTTGCTGCGATAATACTCGCCACTTTATTTGCTTCTTGATCCAATCCCATCTCGTTATAGGCAATTTTCATGTATTCCAAGGCATTGCGAGTAGCTTCAGTGTCTGGGTAGTCTTTTAGCATTTGTTGAGCACGATTAACAACCGCGACATAAGCCCCGCGTTTGTTGTAGTATTCAACAACAGAAAGATCGAATTTTGCTAAGCGGTCTTTCAAGAAAATTAAACGCTTGCTAGCATCATTTGAGTACAAACTGTTAGGATAGTAACGAACCAATTGGCTAAAGTCTTTGAATGCAACGCGTGCATGCTGTGGGTCCCTATCTGAACGGTCTATACCAAATAGCCCTTGCAGTAAGCTATCATCTAAGGCCATAGCGGTTAGACCACGCATATAAAGAACATAGTCAATATTTGGATGAGTTGGATTCAAACGCATGAAACGGTCAATTGCGGCTATCGCCATTGGCAGCTCTGCTGATTTATAATATGCATAAATTAGGTCTAATTGGACCTGTTGAGCATATGGGCCAAACGGATAACGGTTATCGAGTGCTTCAAATTGCTTAATAGCAGCTTTAAAGTTGCCATCCTGTAATTTTTGCTGACCCGTATTATAGATTTCAGCTGGGGAGCTATCAGGGCTGACTTCATTGTTGCTGGAGCAGCCGACTAAAACCAGACTTAACGTGGCAGCGGCCACCAGATTTTTCATACGTATCATCACGTGTAGGTTATCCTCTGAGTGTTTCGAGGGAGTCTATCCATAAGGCTCCCGGCAAAATTCGAGTTACAATAGCATATATTTTAAATGAAACGGCTGTGCCGTCAAAATACAAACATCAAAAAGTAGATTAATTTATGGCTCAACAAGTACAACTTAGTGCAATTATCGCTGAATCACAGCTCGGTCAACGTTTAGATCAGGCTTTAGCCGAATTGTTCCCTGATTATTCTCGTTCACGCATAAAAGAGTGGATTTTAGCTGATAGAGTGCAGGTTAATGGCAAAGTTATCAATAAGCCAAAAGAAAAAGTTTTTGGCAGTGAACAAATTTTAATCGATGCCCTCATCGAAGAAGATAGTCGCTGGGAACCTCAAGATATCCCACTTAATGTTGTTTATGAAGATGAAGATATCCTAATTATTAATAAACCGCGTGATTTAGTGGTGCATCCTGGAGCTGGTAACCCAGATGGAACTATCTTGAATGCCCTACTTTACCGTTACCCTGAAATTGCCGATGTGCCAAGAGCAGGTATTGTCCATCGGTTAGATAAAGACACGACAGGTTTGATGGTTGTTGCAAAAACGGTTCCTGCACAAACGCACTTAGTTGATGCATTGCAACGTAGAGAAATCACGCGTGAGTATGAAGCGGTAGCGGTTGGCCGTATGACCGCAGGCGGCATGGTAGAGGAGCCAATTTCACGGCATCCAACTAAAAGAACACACATGGCGGTTCATCCAATGGGTAAACCTGCGGTGACACATTACCGAGTGATGGAGCATTTTAGAGCCCACACCCGCTTACGTTTACGCTTGGAAACAGGTAGAACACATCAAATCCGTGTTCATATGGCCCATATCAATCACCCATTAATTGGTGACCCTTTATACGGCGGCCGTCCTCGTCCATTAAAAGGGGCGACAGAAGAGTTTTTGGCAGTGATGCGTAATTTTGATCGTCAAGCACTACACGCAACGATGTTACGCCTTTATCATCCAATTTCAGGTATTCAAATGGAGTGGCATGCACCGTTGCCTGATGATATGGTTGAGCTTATTGAAGCCCTAAAAGCAGATACTGAGCTGCACAAAGACGACATGGACTGGTAATGAATACATTGATTTTCCCTGATTGGCCACAACCTAAAAACGTTGCGAGCTGTAGCACTACTCGTGCGGGCGGTGTGAGCCTACCGCCTTTTAATAGCTTGAATTTAGGTGATCATGTTGGGGATGACCCCAATGCTGTCAGCGAAAATCGACAATATCTTGAAAAACTTGCTCAACTGCCACAGCAACCTGTTTGGCTTGAGCAAGTTCATGGTACCCATGTCCTCCATCTAGATGGTAATGAAGTGCTTAATAAACAAGCAGATGCAGTGTATAGCGATCAGGTAGGGCAAGTTTGTGCGATTATGACTGCAGATTGCTTGCCTGTTTTGTTCTGTAATAAAGCAGGTACTGAAGTCGCGGCTGCACACGCAGGTTGGCGTGGGTTATGTCATGGGGTTCTCGAAAATACAATCAGCCAATTTATAAGCCCTAAAAATGAAATCATGGCATGGCTTGGTCCAGCTATTGGTGCTAAAAAGTTTGAAGTTGGCGCAGAAGTTAAAGATGCTTTTGTTAATCAATCGACCGATTTAGCCTCTGCTTTTATTTCCTATAATAATAAATATCTGGCTGATATTTATTTATTAGCGCGTAAAAAAATACAGGCGGCGGGTATTCGCTCTATATATGGCGGTGATTTTTGTACAGTAACGGATGCAAACAGATTTTTTTCCTATAGACGCGAAGGAAAAACGGGGAGAATGGCATCTCTAATATGGGTATCTAACTAATTTTAGAATTATAATCTAAATTAATGGATATATTAAAAATAATTTCATGCGAAACTTGAATACTTAAAAACCGACCTCATTTAATATCCAGTAGCAAATTTAATCTCATTTATCGGAGGTGTTATGCGTCTGGATCGTTTAACTAATAAATTCCAGCAAGCTCTCGCTGACGCCCAATCATTAGCCCTTGGGCGCGAAAACCAATTTATTGAACCTATTCACCTATTAAGTGCCTTGTTTAATCAAGAAGGTGGCACAGTCCGTCCTTTGCTGACGACGTTAGGCGTTAATGCTGTGCAGTTTCAACAGAAAATTGAGGATACATTAGCGCGTTTACCTCAAGTGCAAGGTGTCGCGGGAGACGTTCAACCATCAAGTGACTTAATGCGTCATTTGAATTTATGTGATCAGTTGGCACAAAAGCATGGAGATGACTTTATCTCCTCAGAATTATTTCTTATCGCCGCTTTAGAAGCCAATACAACATTAGCAGACATGCTCAAAGCAGCAGGTGTTAATAAAGATAATTTAAAAAAGGCAATAGAACAGATGCGTGGTGGAGAAAAAGTGAATGACCAAAGCGCTGAAGACCAGCGTCAAGCTTTGAAAAAATATACGGTAGATCTAACTGAACGTGCAGAGCAAGGTAAATTAGACCCTGTCATCGGGCGTGACGAAGAAATTCGCCGTACCATTCAAGTACTACAACGTCGTACCAAAAATAACCCCGTTTTAATTGGTGAACCGGGTGTTGGTAAAACGGCGATTGTGGAAGGGCTAGCTCAGCGTATCGTTAATGGTGAAATTCCTGAAGGATTAAAAAATAAACGTGTATTGTCTCTCGATATGGGCGCATTGATTGCAGGTGCTAAATATCGTGGTGAGTTTGAAGAGCGTTTAAAAGCTGTCTTGAATGACCTTGCTAAACAAGAAGGTAACGTCATTCTATTTATCGATGAACTGCATACGATGGTCGGTGCAGGTAAAGCCGATGGTGCAATGGATGCGGGTAATATGTTGAAACCTGCACTGGCACGAGGTGAGCTACACTGCGTTGGTGCAACGACATTAGATGAGTATCGTCAATATATTGAAAAAGACCCTGCGTTGGAGCGCCGTTTCCAAAAAGTTTATGTTGCAGAGCCATCAGTTGAAGACACTATTGCAATTTTACGTGGTTTGAAAGAGCGTTATGAGCTGCACCACCATGTACAAATCACTGACCCTGCGATTGTCGCAGCAGCAACATTATCGCATCGATATATAACCGATCGTATGCTACCAGACAAAGCTATCGACTTAATCGATGAGGCTGGTGCAAGTCTACGAATGCAAATGGATTCAAAACCTGAATCTTTGGACAGGCTTGAGCGCCGTATTATTCAGCTTAAACTTGAACAACAAGCGCTGAAAAAAGAATCCGATGAAGCCAGTAAAAAACGTCTTGAAATGTTAGAAGAAGAACTGGCAGAAAAAGAGCGTGAATACTCTGCGTTAGAAGAAGAGTGGAAAGCAGAAAAAGCCTCATTGACGGGAACTCAGCATATTAAAGCTGAACTGGAAAATACGCGTATTGAAATGGAAAAAGCGCGTCGTATGGGCGATTTAGCTAAAATGTCTGAATTGCAGTATGGTCGAATTCCAGAGCTCGAAAAACAACTTGAAGCCGCAACAAAAGCAGAAAGTAAAAGCATGAAGCTTTTACGTAATAAAGTAACAGATGTTGAAATTGCAGAAATACTTGCGCGTTGGACAGGCATCCCGGTTTCCAGAATGCTTGAGAGCGAAAGAGAAAAACTGCTACGTATGGAGCAACAACTCCATCAACGTGTTATTGGGCAAGATGAAGCCGTAGTGGCAGTATCAAATGCGATTCGTCGTAGCCGTGCGGGGTTATCTGATCCTAACAGGCCAATAGGTTCATTTATGTTCTTAGGGCCTACCGGTGTCGGTAAAACTGAGCTCTGTAAAGCGCTCGCAAACTTTATGTTTGATAGTGATGATGCGATGGTGCGTATCGACATGTCTGAATTTATGGAAAAACATGCGGTATCACGTTTAGTTGGTGCACCTCCAGGCTATGTGGGCTATGAAGAAGGTGGATACCTAACAGAAGCGGTTCGTCGTCGTCCATATTCAGTTATTTTATTGGATGAAGTAGAAAAGGCACATCCAGATGTTTTCAATATTTTATTGCAAGTGCTGGATGATGGGCGCTTAACTGATGGTCAAGGTAGAACTGTAGACTTCCGTAATACGGTGATCATCATGACATCTAACTTGGGCTCGGATTTAATCCAAGAAAGATTTGGCATGATAGGTTATTCCGAAATGAAAGATATGTTGATGGAAGTTGTATCTCAAAGCTTCAGGCCTGAATTTATTAACCGTATTGATGAGGTAGTTGTATTCCACCCATTAGGTAAAGAACAAATTACCAATATTGCGAACATTCAGTTGGCTCGTTTGTACAAACGTCTGGAAGAGCATGGTTATGAAGTGAGTGCGACCCCAGCTGCGCTGGAGAAAATCGGCGAAGCAGGTTTTGACCCAATATTTGGTGCTAGACCTCTGAAACGTGCTATTCAGCAGGAAATAGAGAACCCATTGGCACAAGAAATCTTGTCTGGTCGGTTACTCCCAGGAAAACCTGTTGTTCTAGATGTTGAAAATGATGAAATCGTTGCGAAACAGTAACAGATGTCATTATAAAAGGTAAAAAGAAAGAAGGTGGCTATAAATTAGTCACCTTTTTTGCTTGGGTTGTGGGTAAAACTGCTTTTTTTGATTGAGATTTGGGCGTAAAGTATAAAATATAATCGGTTGGTAATTATTTTTGAAAAAACACTTGCCAGATTTTTCTGACTCCCTATAATGCGCCACCACTGACCGGGAACAAGACAACGCAAAGCGCGATGAACACTGAAACGGCAGCGAGAGATTCTGAAAAGAAAAAGCAAAAAAATGCTTGACTCTCACGGAGGAAAACGTAATATACGCCTCCTCGCA
>NZ_JBKQGZ010000033.1:0-43319 GCF_050487165.1 Providencia sp. Me31A | reverse complement strand
GCGACACTCCAAGGAGGGGATAAATTGAGTATTCGGGCGTAAAGAGACTTTTCGTCCATGATAGTAATCCCTGATCATAAAATATGCATTATGATATTATCAGCCACCATAACAAGGGAAGTCCCTGTTATATACAGCATTCTTACATGCCAACTGGAGCTGATTATGTTGAAAGTCATTGCGGAAGATTTTATTCAAACAGAAGCGATTGAAATTGTGATGCCACTATACCGTGAATTGGTCGCTGCGACCAAACAAGAACCATTGTGCATCAGCTATGACCTTTATGTTGACCAGAAAGATCCCGGACATTTTATTTTTATCGAAGAATGGCCAAATCAAGAAGCGCTAGATATCCACTGTGACAGTGAACATTTCAAACGCCTTGTTCCCCTAATCAACAGCTATAAACGCTCAGACCCCATATTTATATTGATGAATGGTGCTTTTGAATAAGCGCATTAGCTAAGCAAGACACTAGGAGCATACATAAGTATGTAACTAAGACGAGTCTCCGGTACCAACAACACGACAAACCAAAATACACAAGTCATTAATCCTCTAAATAGTTCGGTCTGTCACTAGGCGGCGAGCTAAGCAAGACACTAGGAGCATACATCAGTATGTAACTAAGACGAGTCTCCGGTACCAACAACACGACAAACCAAAATAAACAAGTCATTAATCCTCTAAATAGTTCGGCCTGTCGCTAGGCGGCGAGCTAAGCAAGCCCCTAGGAGCATACATAAGTATGTGACTAGGGCGAGTGTGCGATGCCAACAACGTGACAGGCCGAAATATGACGAGGATTTTTAGAACCACGGCGCTTGGGTCATCACCGAACCATAAAACAATGCGCGACCCGCTAGCTCGCCACTCAATATGGCTAACATTACTAAGGCTATTAAAATAGCTGATGGCTGTTGTTTATATCCTTTCATTGCCACAATGCAAGGCAATAGCATACTCATCACTACCTGCCACCACAGCAAGTAACTTCCACCTTGGCTTGCGGGTAATTGTAAGCGAATAATTTGCGCAATTAATACCAGCGCAACGCCTATCAGTACCCCTACTTTAATTATCGATGGCAATGATTTTCCTTGTCCAATAACGAATAAGGCTATTAGACTAAAACCAAGGACAATCGCACTACCGATAAACGCAATTTGCGTCGCTGGTGTATGCCATAATGGATGTGCAACCATTTGATAATAAACTTGTGCAGTCACAAAAATGGCCGCAATACCACCGAGAGCACTTAACCAACCGAGTAACTGATTACGCACATTCACTTGAGGTG
Organism: Providencia sp. Me31A; assembly: GCF_050487165.1. Taxonomy (NCBI): domain Bacteria; kingdom Pseudomonadati; phylum Pseudomonadota; class Gammaproteobacteria; order Enterobacterales; family Morganellaceae; genus Providencia; species Providencia sp. Me31A. The sequence goes on along the minus strand of NZ_JBKQGZ010000033.1, from coordinate 42,016 downwards.
ATAACCAACAGGATAACGCCCAGAGTGTTATTATTCCGTTTAATAACACAAAGGTCACCGCTTCACGGCTCAACCACGAATGACTTAACCCTAGGACAGAACGATAAGCTTCCAGAGGAACCCCTAAATGCCCCATGGACATCGAAGAGCCAATGACTTCAATCAACCAAATCAATACTACCGCGCGACGTAGTACAGAACCTGATAGTTGGTTCTCTTTACTGGCTTTCATTTGGTAAATCGTCAATGCAAGAACAGCGCCAATCCCCCACTGGCTCATCACGGTAAAAAATACCAGCGGGAGTTCCATATGTTTAATATCCATGATTAGTCCTCCATGCCAATAATGACAATGTTCGGGTGGCTGATCGTGTGGTCAGGCATGTTGTAACGCTGCTCCAATACGCTCCAGTTTGTCGTGTGCTTCTTGCGTAATTCAGTAATGTCGCCAAATTCGATAGCGCCTGTTGGGCAAGATTCAACACACCTTGGTAACAAGCCTTCATCCAAGCGTTCCGCACACATATTACACTTGCTGGTTTTACCTTCCGCAGGGTCAAAAACCGGGGCATGATAGGGGCATGCCATAATACACATCTGGCACCCAATACATTTTTCATGATCTTGTACGACGATACCGTCTGCTCGCTTAGTATAGGTGCCCGCAGGACACACTTTTAGGCACTGGGGGTCATCACAGTGATTACAAGACATCGTAATAAAAGCTTGCGTATTGGGTGAGTCATAATTAAATTCGCGTACTCGACGCCATAATACGCCTGGAGGGGTAACATTCTCGGATTTACAGGCCATAGAACAAGTACGGCAACCATAACAATCTTTTGTATTAATTAAAAAACCATATTGTTTAATCATGATTAAGCCTCCCTTCTCACATCAACCAACGTACTGTTACAACAATGGCCAGTTCCTAAGTGTTCGACTTGGTCGTTTGTCACATGGCTGCTACTTCCACCCTGCTGTTCCCACCACCCATTATCGAGAGAAATAACGCCTTTTTTAATATGCGTTGTCACCACGGCGATAGCTCGGTGCTCTCCTCTGTCATTAAAGGTGATCGCCCATTCACCGTTTTTGATACCTCGAGGTTTCGCATCTTCTGGGTGGATTAAGACGTTAGGTTGGTTACGTTGCACCTCTAAAATCCACTCATTCATTCCATGACTTGAATGCACGCTACGTGCTAACTTGCGCTGCACTGCCATCAATGGATACTTTTTGGCTAATTCAGGGGAACCTTTGACCGATTCAGTGACTTGGTAGTACGCTACGACAGGGGAAAAGTTTTTCTTTTGCCAATCTTCGATGAACAAATGGGCTTTCTTCGTTGATGTTCTAAAAACCCCATCTTTAAACGGTATCCAATCCCCTTCAACTGGGCGTACAGGGCCTTTTTCTAACATTTGGCGAGTGATCCCTGAACCTGCTAAGCAAGCATCAATATAGTGTTCAATCGGTTGGTTAAATACCTCGCCAAAACCAAAACGTTCAGCTAAACGCGCAAAAATCCAATAGTCTGGCTTGGCCTCACCCACAGGCTCAACCGCTTTTTCCATTAATTGGACATATTGGCTACGAACCCCCGCCATCAAACTGGTATCTTCAAAAATAGTGGTCACAGGTAGGACTAAATCCGCATAGAGTGCCGTTGAACTCATTAAGTTATCCGCCACAACGACAAACGGCACCTTCTTCAGTGCCTCTCGTACCTTATTCGTGTTCGGTAACTGAGTCATGACCCCCATAGTCATGATCCACCAAAAATTAATCGGGTGGGGTTTATCATTTACAATATAGTCACCGACCTTAGCAACAGGGATAGGTGGTATATTTTTAGCATTCGGTGCAGGCGGCACTATTGGGCTAAAATTCGCCATTTGGCGAGCACCACCAGCGTCGCAAACACCTGCGCCGCGCTTACCGATATTGCCCGTAAGCAGTGCAAGATAAAACTGGCTAGCAGCAACATAGGCTCCATGTTCAGTTCGCTGAGCGCCTGACATATTTTGCACAATCATGGATGGTGTAATGGATGAGTAATCACGAGCAAGGCGGACAATAGTTTCTACCGGCACGTCAGTTTCTTCACTAACGCGAGCTACATCCCAGCCTTTTGCTTGTTGATAAATTTGCTCAAAAACCGTGGTGTAACCTAGATCTTTTGGTAATTCATGCTGAAATAACGCAGGTTTAATATTCGCACTATCATGGCGAACTAATTGCTGGCTAAGGGTATCAAATACAAGGTAGCTATCTTTATCATCATTATCTTGTCTAACTTGCTTCTGGTCAGCATCAACCAAATAGACCGCACCTGTATGAGCTCGAAGAAAAGCATCATCAATGCGGTTTTCTTCAATAATGATTTTGATCATTCCCAAAGCAAGTGCGGTGTCTGTTCCGGGTATAATCGGAATCCACTCATCTGCTTTTGCGGCAGTTTCATTAAATCGCGGGTCAATCACAACTAACCGAGCCCCATTTTTTCTAGCTTGGTTATAGTTTTTAAAATAGGCTTGCATCGTGACGGCTGGATTATTACCCCAACACAAAATATAACGACTATCGGCAATGGTATCGCGAGTATCAGCATAGCGTAAACCCAACATTGGGATCATCGCTGCAGTCACTGCCGAGCAGCATAAAGACCCCGCTTGTTTTGTTGAGCCACCTAAATAATCAAAAAAAGCCTTACCCATATCATTTTTGATAGAGTCCATATTGCCAGCATGGGTTGAAATAAATAAACCTTCATTGCCATACTTGGCAATGGTTTCTCTGATATTTTTTTCTATCAGGTCAAGCGCTTCATCCCAACTTATTGGCTTAAATTCCGCCTTTCCTTTTTCACCGACTCGCAATAATGGCGTTGTGACTCTTTGGTCATGATAAACCCATTTGGTTCGGCTCATGCCGCGTAAACAGCATTTAACATTGAACCCTTCTGTTGCTTGAATTTTTATCAACTTGCCTTGATAGGTATACGCAGTAAGGTTGCAATGCAAACATTCCATCGCACAAGTGGATCGATAGGTTTTATAGTCTGATAACTGTAACCGCACTTTGGGAAGAGGTTGACGGTTATGTCCTTGCGCAAAAGAACAAGGCGCGATCGTTGCTAAACCGACAACCCCTAACCCTTTAAGTAAGGTTCGGCGCTTTAAACGTAATTCTTCTATTATTTTCATTATAGTAAACCTCGACATTGCCTTATAAAGTTCACTATATATATACCTCATTCACAATTAGTGAACTTGAGACATATCAACATTCCTTACTATTTATAAGTAATTTTTCATTACCTCTTTCGTCTTAATTACAGTTCAAGGAAGGGAATTAGCAGCACTGAGCAACTCATGATAAAATATGAGTATCTGTAAAATTGAGGTTTGTGTATGTCTACTGTGCAAGGCGTTAATTCTGTTGATATCGCGGTGAGTATTTTAAATTTTATTGCTCAAAATGGGGGAATTGCCCGCGCAGCTGATATTTCAAAAGGCTGTGAAATATCCAAAAGCCGCCTACATAAATACTTGGTTTCATTATGTCGTACACAAATGTTGTATCAAGATACTCAAACGAGTCGTTATGCTTTAGGTCGCAATTTAACTTTTTTAGCAAATTTTGTTGAGCCAGAAAGCTCTTATATCGAAACCATTAATAATAACCTAATTCAGTTTCGCGACGAGCAAAACGTTTCGACTGGTATCGCACTTCGCTTAGGCAAAGCACTATCTTTAGTCAAATATAATCGTAGCTTTAAAAACGTTGAGATTGATTTTTTACCTAATACGCCATTGCCAGTTGAAAGAAGTGCTGCGGGGCTGATTTTCTCTGCATTTGATGACCAGTTTCACTCCAATTTTTATTCTCAAGCAGAGCTCGATAAAATTGTAAAACAGGGGTATGCAATCCGTTACCAGCCGACTGAAGGTATACCTGGCGCACAATCGATCGCCTGCCCGATTTTCAATAATGAAGGACAACTTGTTGCTGCGGCAATCACAATGGGATTTATTGATGAAAGTGACATGGAAAGATTAGCGAACGCACTGATCAAGCAAGTAAATACCCTCTTTCTATAATACCTATCTTTGGTAGTAGAAATTAATCAGGTTGAACAACTCTGACTGTCCTAAAAAAAGCCGAGATAAACTCGGCTTTTCAACTAATTACTTGACGTCAATTCTTGGTAATTCACCCATCTCTTTTAACTTCTTAGAGATTTCACGACGCTCTTTAGAAAGTTCTGCGTTCTTAATGATGTAGTCGTCAACACGGTCATCATAGTCGCTACGCATGTTTGCAATAATAGCTTGAATGTCTTCAATCGACATCCCTGGTTTAATATATTCGCTTAGGTTATCCAGCAATAAAACACGCTTCTGGTTATCACGAATTTTTTTCTCATTGTCGGTAATTTCACGACGAATTTTGTTTTTACGACGAAACATACGCACAAATTCCAGAACATTTTGGAAAGACGGCTTGTTAGCGTTGTCCATGTTTAAAACCCTCTAGTCAATATTCAAAACGCATTATCTCTTAACACAATACATTCTAATCCTACTGGGTGACAAGCCTGTTTCTCATATTTCTCAAATTAATCTACCTAATATTCCACATCATTCATGCTTTTGCAGTTAAATCTTTAGAATGACTGTCATCACCTTGGGCCATATTTTCTAATTGTGGGGTAGATTGCTCGTCGTTTTTATCACTTCTGAGACAAAATGCAGATAATACCGTCGTAATCACCACAAATGCCCCCATAACTAAATAGGTATCGGCAAAACCAATTTTGTCATAGCCCCACCCTGCCAGTGGTGATAACACACTTGCAACAACCGATGTAATACAACTAAAGCCAACTAAATATAATGTTGATGATAAACGTTTATCAAAATGACGGCTGTTATATTTAAAAATAGCAATTAGCAAGATCGGTAGCTCGACAGCATGTAATAGTTTCATCGCAGAGATCATGATTGGTCCATCAACTAAACCTGAACCAATAATGCGTAATGCCATGACTGAGCTCGCAAATAGTAAACCATTTTTAGCGCCAATACGGTTGACGATAAATGGCGCTAAAAACATTCCGCCAGCTTCCAAGAAAACCTGCAAAGAATTCAGATAACCGTACATCTCATTACCTAATTTTTCATCTTGGAATTGATGGGCGAAATACACCATAAATTGCTGGTCGTAGACGCTATAAACACAAGTACCCAGTACAAATAATATTAATGCCCAAAAACGAGGAAGCGCAAATAATTGTAGAGCATCACTTACAGTAATTGCAGAAGGGTTACCATGCTCAAGGCTATTATAAGCATCTGCGTTAGCCGTTTTTAGATTCAACAAGATAATTAAAAAAATCACCCCTGAAATAGTGGCCATAATAAAATTATAATCAGGGTCAATATTAATGTTGCGACCTGCAAAAAATGTGGCTGCCGCCCACCCTAGTGAGCCCCACATTCTTGCCTTACCATATTCAAAGTTACGTAAACGGCTTACTCTCTCAGTATAAGACTCAAGAACACCTATCCCTGCATGGAACGTCATCCCAATAAATAGTCCGCCAAGAACACTACCAAAAAATACATTCCATTTTAGTAATGAGCCAAAAACCATAAAAAATGGGCCAGAAGCAATAAGTAGGATCGCAATAAATAATAATAAATTTTTCCGTAATCCTAATTTATCTTGCATGAACCCATATAAAGGCTGCGCGCACAGAGCAACGATTGAAATACACGAAAAAATAAACCCTGTATCCGCCCCCTCTAAACCAACATATTTACGTAGCCATATTGCCACGACAGAAAATGTTGATGACCATGTGAAAAAGAAAAAAAACAATAATGCACTCAAAGAGGCATAGTACTTTCTTGAGCCACTATTCATATTTCATCACCTATCAATAATTATCATTGATAAAAATGTTAAGGTTAACATGGTTATTAAACCACAAAAACAGCTATATTTTGTGATGTTAATCACCAATGTTAACGTTAACAAACGGTATTTGTGATGAATGTCACAATCATAATTACTTAACAATATAGCGGTTATCCCTTACTAAACATTTCACTTAATTTATCATCCTATTCGCTCAATTATTGGTTAATTAAAAGCTAAACCAAGTCACCTTATTTTAGCTTTTATAGCGGATCAGGTATCATTAATCTACAAAGTAGAGTGTACACAAGCCAATTCATCACTCTCAGACCCAATTCTAGGCCATCAAAATGGTGAAAACGTTGCAAGATAATAAAAAACAACCCTCATTCTTTATTCATGACTATGAAACTTTCGGCAAACGTCCAGCTCTTGACAGACCTGCTCAGTTTGCAGGGGTGCGTACTGATTTAGATTTCAATATAATAGAAGAGCCTGAAGTCTTTTACTGTACCCCAGCAGATGACTATTTACCGCAACCAGAAGCCGTCATGATCACAGGGATAACACCCCAGCTAGCGCTATCTGAAGGCGTGAATGAAGCGGAATTTGCTAAACGTATCCATCAAGCCTTCAGTGTGCCGAATACCTGTATTATGGGCTATAACAATATTCGTTTCGATGATGAGGTAACACGAAACATTTTCTATCGTAATTTTTATGACCCATATGCTTATAGCTGGCAGCAAGGAAATTCACGTTGGGATTTGCTTGATCCCTTACGAGCGTGCTTTGCCCTGCGCCCTGAAGGAATTGAATGGCCCGAAAATGAAGACGGCCTACCCAGTATGCGTTTAGAGCACCTGACTAAAGCTAATGGCGTGGCTCATGAAAACGCACACGATGCTATGTCTGATGTGCTAGCGACCATCAATATGGCTAAATTATTAAAAGTGGCTCAACCGCGCATGTTTGATTATTTTTACCAACTAAGAAATAAAAATAAGGTAAGCCAACTAATTGATATTGTGGATATTACACCTCTGGTTCATGTCTCGGGTATGTTTGGTGCTTTGCGCTCCTACATTAGCTTAGTAGCGCCTCTCGCTTGGCATCCAGATAACCGCAATGCCGTCATTATGTGTGACTTATCCGCGGATATTACACCCTTACTTGAATTAGATGTTCAACAGTTACGTACTCGACTCTATACTCCGAAAGCAGAGCTCGCAGGTGCCTTACCAGTACCTGTAAAATTAGTACACATCAATAAATGCCCCATACTTGCCCCTGAAAAAACACTGCGTACAGAAGATGCTCTACGTACAGGTATTGACCGCGATCTCTGTCTGCGCAACTTAGAAGTTTTGCGAAAAAATCCGGACATTCGTAATAAATTAATTGAGCTATTTAGCGAACCCCAAACTTATGAAGAAGTCGCTGATGTGGACGCGCAAATCTATAATGGGTTCTTTAGCCCATCAGATCGTTCTACTATGGATATTATCCGTGAAACTTCACCCCATAATTTACCTGCTTTAGAGCTAAGTTTTGAAGACAAGCGCATGAAAGAATTATTCTTTCGCTACAAAGCGCGTAATTTTCCTGCCACATTATCCTTTGATGAGCAACAACGCTGGTTACAACATCGTCGGGATTACTTTAATGAAGCACGTTTAACAGAATATATGCAACAAATACAATTGTTGCTTGCAGAACATCAGCACGATGAAAAACGCTGTCAGCAACTAAAAGCATTGGTAAGTTACGCGATGGAATTAGCGAGCTAATTAACATCAATGGGCAGATTACCTGCCCATTGTTATTTAGGCCAGTACACGATCAGTGTTCGTTTGAATGGCTGCAACCACAATCCCCTTCCCAATTTTTCTTTTTGGTTGTTTTTCCTAAACCAGGGTTCATGGTATTCGTTGGGTCCGATTGTTTGTAGAATGATTTTAGTTGTTCTGGCGCTTTATAGAGATGCCCAACATTGTGTTCCGCTGGGTATTGCGCACCTCGTTCATCCAATAATGCTAACATTTTTTCTTTTAATTCTTTTGGATTTACGCCTTTTTTCAACACGTAGTCTTGGTGCATCACATGGCACATAAAATGCCCACAATACAATTTATGAACTAATAACTTTTCAATTTCAGGGGGCAATGTTTCGAACCAATTTCTATCATTGCGGCGCAATGCAATATCAAGGGGTAATACGTCCTCGACATCTTTGCTATGAACTGCATGATAGCGCACCGCTGAACCTGCGGCGGCAAAACGATGTAAAAAGGCTTTCGCCCCCTCTTCTGGCGTACATTCAAAGTATCCCCCATCCGCTGTCGCAAAATAGGATTTTAGCCATACTTTAGCTTCGTCGATACCATCACCTGCCATTTTTAACATGAGGTGGTGTTCATAACGATCACGGAACTCTTTCATGCGAGGCGGTAAATGAGACGGCCATAATTTACTTAGTACTTGCATCGTGCGATCAATTAAATTAGATGGCAGTAATGGAATTTTATTTAATACGGCATCAATACGTCCTTTTAATGTGAAAAACATGGGCATTTTATCGGTACCAAATTTATCAATCATCAAAAAGGTATCTTTACCGTAAATTTCTGCAATATCGAAACAACCTCGGTGCATGTATTCACCCGCTACCGGTAAGTTTTTAAACTCACTCAATATATAACGGCGAATATCTTCCAATACATCGGGGTTATTTGAACCGATATAAAATACCTGCGTTTTTTTATCTGCTGGGAAGGTATCTAAACGAACGGCAAATACAGCCAATTTTCCAGCGCAGCCAGACGCTTCAAATAAACGGCGTTCGTCAGCATTAAAACGAGAGGGAGTATCGGCATCAATATCGCGAACGCGCTTCGCATATTCATGGTCAGAGGCTAATTTATCGCTGACTTGCACGTCTTCACTGCTGTAGCCGCGATTTTGTAAATTAGTCAGAATCTCTTCTGGCGTGTCACCTAAATCAATGCCTAAATGGTTGACTAGCTCCACTTGCCCATCATCATTGACTCGTCCATAAAGAGCAAGTTCAGTATAAGCAGGCCCACGGCGAACTAATGACCCTCCGGAACTGTTACAAATTCCGCCCACCACTGAGGCACCAATACACGATGAGCCGATCAATGAATGTGGCTCACGACCTAAGGGTTTTAAGATTTTTTCCAGATCGTATAAAGTGCTTCCTGGCATCGCAACAACTTGGTTAAATTCTGGAAGAACTTGAATTTGGTTTAGTTTTAGCGTGCTAATAATCACGATATCGCGGTCATAATCATAGCCACTTGGCGTCGAACCTTCTGTTAAACCAGTGTTAGCCGCTTGCATCAGTACAATTTTGTCAGCTTCGACACACGCTTTGAATACATACCACTGCTCAAGCAGTGTTGTTGGAAATACAACCGCTATTGCATCGCCCATCCCCGAACGGAAACCTTTGCGGTAACGTTCAGTTTTATGAGGTTCTGTTAAAATATTTTTTTTACCAACAATATTCCTGAGTGTGAGTAGTAATCGTTGATTCTCAGGTTTTTTTATATCATTCATGTGTGTGCCTTCTTAATCGAATTCGAGTTTATTATGTGTTGTGTTTTATTTATTGTAACAACAATATCACATAATATTATGATGTTAATAGGCTACACGCTTTATCTTAAATAATTCTTAATGGATAAAAAAATAGCGCCCGAAGACGCTATTTTATCAATTCTAATTTTGACTATATTCAAAATAGCTCGTGCTGTCACTTTGTGAATGCAAAACCGCAACAGCACGAATATAGTTAAACATCACTCATCTGAGGCATCGGTCTTTTGAACATACGCGTCAGCACAGCCATATAAATTAACCCAACCGCAGTCCAAAACAATCCATAAACCATTGAATCTTCTTCAATATTCAACCATAGTACGCACACCGTGAGTGTACCAATAACAGGTAAAATTAAGTAGTTCAGGATATTTTTGAAACCTGACATACGACGCTCGCGAATAAAGAACTGGCTAATGACTGAAATATTCACGAAGGTAAACGCGATTAATGCACCGAAATTGATTAACGCGGTTGCGAAATCCATTTCAAACCAGATAGCGCCGAGTGCTAAGAAACCAACCATTAATACGTTGTATGCCGGTGTGCGCCATTTAGGGCTTACGTAGCCAAAGACTTTTTCAGGGAATACCCCATCACGACCCATAACATACATTAAACGCGCACTACCTGCGTGAGCCGCCATACCTGATGCTAATACGGTAACACATGAGAATACTAAAATGATTGACTGGAAGAATGCCCCAGCAACGAATCGCATAATATCCGGCTGTGTTTCGTTAATGTTCTTAAAGCGCGATACATCTGGGAAGTATTGCTGTAAGAAGAATGAAACAGTGATAAAGATCACTCCCCCAATCAGTGCAGTTAAGAAAATTGCACGAGGAATAACCTTGCCTGCATTAGGCGTTTCTTCTGACAGAGAACTCAAACCATCAAACCCTAAGAAGGAGAAACACAAAATTGTCGCCCCTGCTATCAGCGGGATCACTTCGGTTTTTTCATTCGCAAACGGGTTAAAGGTCCAAATTTCTCCCGAACCCTCACCGTTAGAAACGCCGTGGATCACAAGCCCAGTAAATACAGCCATTACGCCCACTTGAATAATGGCAATAACGGTACTTAAGTTGGCAATGACGTTGATCCCACGTAAGTTGGCCGCGGTCATCAAAATAACCAGCCCTACCACGAAGATTGCAGGCTCTACGTTAGGGAAAATGTCTTGCAGGTAAATTTTAGCCAATAAGATGTTGATCATTGGCATAAAAATATAGGACAACAATGATGTCCAGCCCACCAAGAACCCAACATGTGGGCTCATTGATTTTTGGGCATAAGTGTACGCTGAGCCAGCAGATGGGAAGCGTTTCACCAGCTTACCGTAGCTCAGAGCCGTAAACAGTATCGCAGCAAGTGCAATAATGTATGAAGTTGGAACGTGTCCGCCCGTTTTATCCGATACCATACCAAAAGTATCAAATATGGTCATTGGCTGGATATACGCGATACCAATCATAACGACTTGCACAAGCGTTAAGGTTTTTGCAAGTTGTACGCGGTTGTTCGCACCAGTTTGGTTGTGGCCGATGTCTAATGGAATCGAAGAATTATTTTGCATTTTCAAGCCCCCCCATAACTTTCGATTGCAAACTACTTCGGCTTAATCGACAGTTACTGGGAAGACTTTGCATCTGCCTATAGGCAGAGAAAAACGAAGAGAGGGAGAAAGGCGTGTTTGCTAAGCCACCTAGAGCCCCGTAGTCATCAATACGGCAGCCGCCAGCGCCTGGCCCTGCTGCGAATGCGAAAAAGTAAGCCATAAAAGCATTCCTCAAATCGGTAGCGAAAAATATTTGCTACACGTAAATATTAAAATTATCTCTCCGGCTCTATGTCCGGCCCCGCTAGAATGAACGTTCCTAAAAACAAAAAAACCGATGCTTCATTTGATTAAGCATCAGTTATTTTTTAGTTCGCGCATTTTGCACGCCATAACTCGAAATAGCAAGCTAAATTGTTAACAACCCCGTTATTTTCGATGAGAATTTTTGATACTTTTCGTTATTTTTCATCCAGTGCTTATAACTATTGTAATGCTATTTTATTGTGGTGGCTCAATAAGCAAAAAACCCTTTGGTGGAGCCAAAGGGTTTAAATTAACTAGAATTAACTATTTTGCTTAGAAGTTATAGTTGATACCGATATTGTAACGGCGGCCTTCTAATTCAGCACCATAATTAGCTCTATCAATACGACGGTCTAAGACGTTATAAACGCCACCGACTAAATTCGCATTTTTGCTTAATTGGTAACTCGCCCCTAAATCGAATAATGCATAAGAGCCTGTACCGCTTGACATTTTTTGCCCACGACCTTGGTATTCTGAAGTTTTACCACGGAAATTCATGCGCGTCCATGTTTCTAAATCTTCAGTTGTTTGCCATGTCAGTGTGGAGTTAGCCATATGTTTAGGCTGTTTATTTAATGGCTTACCTTTATTTACACCACTTTTTTGTTCAGTGTCAGTATAAGTATAGTTAGCTGCAAAACTTAAATCATCAATAATACGCCAGTTGAAGGTTAATTCTACACCTCGCATTCTTGCTTTATCGACGTTAGCTTTATCACTAATAAAGTTATATGGTTCATTCGGATGATCGCCCTCACCATCTTGTTCAACTGTACATGGTCTTACGACTTTACTGTCATTTTCACAGCGTCTAACTTCAGTGATTTTATCTTTAAAGTCAGTATTATAAATAGTTATCCCTGCTGTAATATTATCTTGATTATTCCAGATAACACCAATTTCTTCAGTAACACTTTTTTCTGGCTTTAAGTTAGGATTACCATAAATAACAGCGTTACCGCGGCTTCCACCTGTTGCTTGCCCCCAGTTTGCTGATGATTCACGCAAACTAGGTGCTTTATAACCCGTGGTTACTCCGCCTTTGATTGTCCATTGTTCATCCGCATGCCATACACCATACAGACGTGGTGTCCAGTGCGTACCGTAGTTTTCGTCTTTATCCATACGAACACCACCCGTTACCGCCAAATCATTGGTCATTAACCATTCATCTTCAGCGAATAATGCCCAGCTATATCTATCTAATTTATTATATTGTTTAAATTTATTACCTTCGTCTTTTAGTTTTTCTTTACGGTATTGACCACCTACACTTAAACTATGGTCACCCAATAAAAATACACTTTGATTACGGAAAACAAGATCTTCCGCCGTCATTTTACGACCAGGATTTTTGGTTTCATCATACTGAACATAGGTATCTGTTGATGCAATATCATAAATACCTGTATGCGTAAGTGCCATATGAGTCAGCTCATATTTACTAAAGCCACTCCCATCACCCCTTTTATTACTATAGCCTTCACGATCATCACGGTGTTGATTATCACGTTTGAATTCCGCATCAACCGTATTTTTATCATCTGGCGTTAATGACAGCGTTGCACCACCACTCGTCATAATTTGGCGATTAAAGCCATCAACAATTTTATCTTCACCACGATGTGAATATTGTCCTTGTGCTTTTACACCCAATAAACCATCAATTAATGGACCTGATGTATAGAAGCTGCCTTGGCCTGTATTACCTGAATTTCTACGTTCCGTTAATGTTGTATCTGCACGTAAGCTGGTCGTCCACTCTTGTTGTACCCGGCGAGTAATAATGTTAATTACCCCGCCCATCGCATCTGAACCGTACAGCGATGACATTGGTCCACGCACCACTTCGATACGCTCAATTGCAGGTAATGGTGGTAACCACCCTTGCTCAATACCTGAGCCATCACTATTTGGGCGAGTTGTACGCGTATCAATACGTTTACCATCGATTAAAATCATGGTGTATTTAGCATCCATACCACGGATACTAATGTCTGAGCTACTGCCACCACCAGTGACTAAAACACCCGGCACATCTTTTAATGCATCGGTCACATCACGATAAGCTTTAGTTTCGAGTTGTTCACGCGTCACCACGGAAATGGATGCCGGAGCATCTTCAATTTTTTGCTGATAACCAGACGCTGTCGTCACATAGATTTTATCTTTACTATCATCAGCAAATGCAGGTGTAGCCGCAATAGCAGCAATTATGCTAATTGCCACTTTTCTTTTATTAAAAACAACCATTCCCAACTCTCCAAGAGATATTTGTCTTATATATGAATTGATTTGCTCACATTGATTTCATTGAATCAAAAAATTATTTTTTAATATTTGGACATTTAAATACCCATAGGAAATCCGTGGCAAAAAAGCCATTAAATAATTAAATTTCCTGTGGGTAATTAATATTAGCTAATAGCAGTGTCTATTTTTTCTTATATTAAACCTTCTATTTTTGGTGTGCTTATTAACCATAACAAACACACCTATTATATGACTATCTTAGCTAGCGAGTTTATCAACCAGCCCATCGATTAGCACTTGTGGCACGCCTTGCGAACAGCGCTCAATGCGCCCCTTCACACCATACACCTGAGCAAGGCTCTCAGGGGTTATCACCTCAGCAGGTTCGCCTTGAGCAATTAAATTACCTTGCTTCAACATCAATACATGTTCTGCATGTTTGAGTGCAATATTAATATCATGAACCACCACGACCGTGATTATATTCCGGCGTTTAGTTTCCTTTGCGACTAAATCCATCACATGATATTGATAATTTAAATCTAACGCACTCAGTGGCTCATCCAATAATAATAAATTAGGTTGGCGAATTAATGATTGAGCCAAACCGACTAATTGTTTTTGCCCACCAGAAAGTTGGTCTAAATAACTTAAAGCCAGATGTTCTATACCTAATTGACGTAATAAATGCATAACTTCATCTTTGCTATTTTTATTACTCAAACCACCGGAAGCACGTTGAGCAACAATCACCGACTCTAATACATATAGATGGACACCCGCTGGCAATGTTTGCGGTAAATACACCACATTTTGTGCCCGCTGAGCAAAATTTTGCTGAGTTAAGTCCAAACCATCTAACAGTAATTGTCCTGTTGCTTTATTAAGCCCGGCCAAAGAGCGTAACAGTGTCGATTTCCCACTACCATTCGGCCCAAGTAATACGGTAATTTTGCCTCTTGGTAAAACCTCAGTGGATAAATTTTCAATCACCGCACGCTTCGGATAACCTGCATTAAATTGGTTGATAATCAAGCCGCTCATGATACGTTACCCCGATGGCGTAAAATAATACTTAAGAAGAACGGTACTCCTACTAATGAGGTCACAATCCCAACTGGAATGATAACTCCCGGAATGATGTTCTTCGAAGCAATTGACGCCATTGATAAAATCAATGCACCGATTAACGCACTTGCAGGCAAATAGAAGCGGTGATCTTCACCAAAAATTAACCGTGCAATATGCGGAGCCACTAAACCAATAAAAGCTATCGGGCCAACAAACGCCACAGCCAAGGCCGATAAAATACTGATGCGTAACAACGTTGTCAGCCTTAAGCGGCGAACATCAATACCAAAGCTAATCGCCCTGTCTTCACCTAATCTTAATGCGGTCAGTTTCCATGAACTCATCATGGCAATCGGGAATATCAAGGCAAATACCAATGCCATAACGCCAAGTTTTACCCATGTCGCTTTTGAGAGGCTACCCATCGTCCAGAAAACAAGGCCTTGTAATGTGTCTTCTGTTGCGATGAATTGCATCATCGAAACCAATGCATTAAAGGTAAAAACTAATGCTATCCCAAATAAAACAACACCTGAAGTCGCTACCCTTGTCCAACGAGTTACCGCGTCAAGCATCAATGCCGCTAACAATGCAAAAATGAAAGCATTGGCGGAGATCACCCACTGGTCTGGAACCCCCGGAATAGCGATGCCTGAAACAATCGCTAATGCAGCACCAAACGCCGCTGCGTTGGAGACCCCTAATGTAAACGGACTTGCTAATGGGTTATTTAAAATGGTTTGCATTTCTGCACCAGCAAGCCCTAAAGACATACCGATCACCACGGCCATCAACGCATATGGCAGACGAATATCCCAAACAATCACTCGAGTCCCTGCATCCACCGATTCAGGTGTCATCAGCGTCTGCCATAGCCGATCAAGGGACAACCCTGAAGGGCCTAAAGTAAAATCAATAACCAGTGACAATAAAATTGCAGTAACAATTACGCCTATCCATGTCAGTCTGCGACGTAACATACTTTGATAATGTTGTTTTACACCGTCATCTGACTGAATCACTACTTGATCAACAGCCGCTATGGGCTCGCTTGTCATACTCATTAGTTCTTACCTACTCTCATTACTTTTCGCTGACCCAATATACACCTGTTGGCTCTACTGCGAGAAACTCTCTATGCAGTTCTTCGAGCGTTTGTTGTGGGTTAAGCTCAGCAAATTGTTCAGGATAGAACCATTTAGCAAACACTTGAGTCGCAATCACGTTGTAAGGCGAATTGTAGTAGTTATGCCAAATGGCATAATCTTGTTTATCTTTTATCGCTGATAATGAGTTAATGCCTTTGCGCTCAGTGATTTTTTTCAGGCTTTCTTTCGCATCCGCTAATGAACTTTGCGCACCTAATTGGACGCCTGCATCTTTACTACCTGGCGCTTTCGCCCCTGATGCAATATAAATATTTGGATCAGCCGCGATGATTTTTTCAAGATTCATCGTACCTAATGCACCCGGTAAAACACCTTTGGCGATATTTTTACCACCAGCTAAGTCAATAAAGTTCCCCATATTGCCGTCACCTGCGGTACCACAGCAATCTTCAAAGGCTCCCGCACGCAGCTCTATAAATACAGTTGGTTTCTTATCTTCAGGAATATTGTGAGTAATATCAGTGACTAATTTTTGGTTTTTTTCATAAAAATCCACGTACTTATTTGCCACTTGCTCACGGTTTAACACTTTTCCCAATAAACGCATACTCGGTAAAGTATTTTTCAGCGGGTTATCACGAAAATCCACAAAAACAACCGGAACCCCCGCTTTTTCTAGTTGATTGACTAATTCACTATTTTTACCCGGGCCATGGCCTGACAAGCCAAAAATAGCAATATCCGGGTTAAGAGTTAATACCTTTTCTGCACTAACGCTATCCGCACTGGTGTTACCAATTAAAGGAATATTGTCAATTTCAGGGAACTTCGATTTATAAACAGCGTAGGTTTGTGGGTCTAACTTACGTAGATCGCCCTGCCAACCAACAATGCGTTCAATGGGTTTGTCACCTTCAAGAAGAGCTATTGCGCTGAATAAGCGCCCTTCACCAAGTAAAATACGGTTAACATTATCCGGAACTCCAACAGTACGACCTGCAACATCAGTCACTGTAGCGGCCCATGTTTGTAAACTTACACCTGCTAATAATGCTAAACCTATTCCCTTTACTACCGACCTAGCTACAGACTTCTTGGCTACCGACGACATAGTATTAAGCTCCACCCTTAACCTCATAGACTTACAAAACGCATAATAGCGTAACAATAAAGCAAATAAGAATACTTATCAATACGATTATTAGTTTAATCATGACTTTCATCAATGGAATTCTGTGACCATCATCGTAAAGCCGAACATTCAGTATATTTCACCAGCAAAATGAGGCTTTTTTGCGCGATATATAAAAAAACAGCACCCTATAAAGAGTGCCGTTTTTTTATGATAGATATTCTAAAATATTATTTATCTAAGTTTTCGCGGTAACTTGGAAAGCTCATATCTTTATAGCGAATAAAGGTTGTTTTCCTCACAATTTTGTAACCAAACCAAATCGCTAAAAACAATGGAATACCGATATACGTCGCCGTAACCCCTACCCAGTCAATTTTATCTTCTAAGAAAGCTTGGTAGTTTTGGCCTAATGTGATGGTTAAACATAAAATAAAGGCAAAAATGGGGCCTATAGGAAAGAATCCTGAACGATAAGGTAAATCATTGAGATCTTTACCTTGTGCGATATAACCTCGACGGAAGCGATAATGGCTAATCGCAATCCCTAACCAAGCGATAAAACCTGTCATACCTGACGTATTTAATAACCATAAATAAACGGTTTGGTTACCGAACATGGAGCTTAAAAAACAAAGCCCTGCGATCACCGTTGTTGCTAATAAAGCATAACGTGGTACACCACCTTTTGATAGGCGAGCAAAAATTCGAGGTGCTTTTCCTTCACGCGCTAAGGTATACAACATACGAGTAGATGCATACATCCCTGAGTTACCCGCAGATAATACAGCCGTTAAAATAACGGCGTTCATCACGGCCGCCGCAGACAATAACCCCGCATTTTCAAAAACTAAGGTAAATGGACTCACACTGATATCTTTTACGTCATTACGTAATAAATTAGGGTCAGTATAAGGGATGATCAAACTAATGATGAGAATTGCCAAAATATAAAATAACAGGATACGCCAAAAAACTTTGCGTACCGCTTTTGGAATATTTTTCGCAGGGTCTTTGGACTCTCCCGCCGCAATACCGATCAGTTCAGTCCCTTGGAAAGAGAACCCAACAATCATAGCCACACCAATCATTGCAGAAAAGCCACCCGCAAATGGCGCATCGCCGATCTCCCAGTTATGCCATCCTGCATTTTCTGCGCCACTCATGATGCCAAAAATCATCAACACACCCACAGCAATAAAAATAACAACGGTTGTGACTTTAATTAATGAAAACCAGTATTCCGCTTCACCAAAACCTTTTACTGAAATGAAATTCAATAAGAAAATGATCGCAAGGAAAATAGCACTCCAGATCCAACCAGGAGTATCAGGGAACCAATAGGTCATGACTAATTGAGCCGCAACAAGGTCAACGGCGATGGTGACAGCCCAGTTGTACCAGTAGTTCCAGCCTAATGCAAAACCAAAACCCTCATCGACATATTTTGCGCCATAGGTAGCAAATGAACCAGAGACAGGCATATAAGCCGCTAATTCACCTAAACTGGTCATTAAAAAATAAACCATCAAGCCAATAATTGCGTATGAAAGTAATGCACCACCAGGGCCTGCTTGAGCCACTGTTGCACCTGAAGCGACGAATAGGCCGGTACCGATAGAGCCGCCGATAGCAATCATCGCAAGATGGCGTGCTTTTAATTCACGGCGTAATCTCTGTGGGCCGCCTTGCGAGATAGTATTGGTATGTTGTTCTGACATTTGTTCCCTGTTTTTTATTATTCAGCTAATAACCGCTGGATTCTAGCAAAATAGGTTGTCAGAACTAAGCAACTCTTTGCTGTTATAAGATACCTTCATAATTCGCCAACAATTATAAGTAAAACACGTTATCACAAAAAATTAAGCATGCCTTATTAATAAAGAAAGCGACGTCTTACTCTCTTTAGCGTGTCGCTAGGCGGCAATTGAGACGACCTAAAGAGCATACATTAGTATGTGACTTGGGTCGTCGATTGCAGCCAACAACGCGACAGGTTAAAAGGTGACAAGGATTTTTAATTACAGTAAGACAACAAATTATTAATCGCATTCGAAAGATGTTTTTGACGGTGATAAATTAAATATAACGTTCTTTCAAGTTGTAGCTCACCCACTTGAAGCTCAACTAATGAGCCATTTTCTAATTGTTCCTCTATTACCCGCCGTGACAAACAGCTAATCCCCATCCCAAAACGTACTGCGTGCTTAATAGCTTCTGAGTTGCCAAGTTCCATTAAAATATGGAAACCGGGAAGATGAGCAAATAATAACTGATCAAGGACGTCACGTGTTCCCGAGCCTCTCTCACGTAAAATCCAAGGCGCATCTCGTAATTCTTTTAATGACACTTTTTTATTTGCTAATGGATTTCGTGGTGAGGCAAAAACAACCAACTCATCTTTTAACCACGGTTTGGAAATTAACTCAGGACTGTGGCAAACCCCCTCAATTAATCCCACATCAGCGCGAAATTCCATGACTGCTTTGATAACTTCTTCTGTATTACCAATAAACAATTCCAAAGGGATATCAGGATGATCATGGCGATAACCGGCTAAAATTTCAGGTAGCATGTAATTACCAATAGTGGTACTTGCAGCTAGACGCACGGCGCCCATCTCTTTTTTAAATAATTGCTCGACTTCTAAGCCTTGCTCTAATAGCGCTAGCGCTTTGGGATATAAAAGCCTTCCGTGCTCATTTGTAACAAGTCGTTTACCCACACGGTCGAATAGTTGCACGCCTAATTGCCCTTCTAAATCAGTTAGCGATGCACTGACCGCAGACTGAGAAAGCGCTAATAATTGAGATGCTTGCGTCGTGGAGCCACTTTTTAATACTTCCGTAAAAACCTCAAGTTGCCTAAGTGTAATTCGCATAAAGGTAAGCCCCAGTATGATTTTTAGTAATTGTAATAATATTGTTAATATTAATGATTTATCAGCAATATTCCAGAAGAAACTAATAATCTATTTTTCAGATAGATTATATATAGATAATCAATTTAATTTATTATTCATTTTATTATATGCTTATACCTAAATCTTATAAGCAGTAATAAAGAGTATTATTATGAATAAAAGTGACGTTAGCGCCCTTACGCAACATAGACTACCGTCTATGTTAAAACTCGTCTCTGGTGTGATTTTAGCGGGTATTTTGACTGCTATCGCAATTTACCTAGGTGATCAACCTTGGTTTATGGATATCGGGTTAGGTGCATTAACGCTTGCCATTTTACTTGGGATTGTTGTTGGCAATACGCTTTACCCCGCCGTCAGCAAATCTTGTGATGCAGGGATCAAATTTGCTAAACACTATTTTTTGCGCGCAGGAATAATTTTGTATGGCTTTCGCCTGACCTTCCAACAAATCACCGATGTTGGCGCAACTGGGGTCATTATTGATGCCTTAACATTAACATCGACTTTTTTATTAGCGTATTGGCTTGGTAAAAAAGTATTTGGTCTTGATGAAGAAACCACTTTGCTCATAGGTGCTGGTAGTAGTATTTGTGGTGCTGCCGCAGTAATGGCAACTGAGCCCGTCGTAAAAGCCTCTGCAAGCAAGGTCGCTGTAGCGGTATCAACCGTTGTTATCTTTGGCACCCTCTGTATTTTCATCTACCCTTGGCTTTACCAATTAAATATCCATTTTGGGTGGTTCCCTACCTCTGAAGAAACGTTTGGGATCTATATTGGTTCTACCGTTCATGAGGTTGCGCAAGTTGTGGCTGCGGGACATACCATTGGTACTGATGCAGAAAATGCGTCCGTCATTACTAAAATGATCCGAGTTATGATGCTTGCGCCTTTCTTAATTATTTTATCGGCCTTTTTAAGCCGTAAAGCGAGTCAGCATCAAACTGAAAAGGCACAAAAAAGTAAAATAACCATTCCTTGGTTTGCCGTATTTTTCATCATTGTGGCGGGTTTTAATTCATTGCACTTACTGCCACAAGCAGTTGTACAACAAATCATTGCGTTAGACACTATTTTACTGGCAATGGCAATGGTCGCTTTAGGCTTAACAACCCATGTAAGCGCAATTCGTCAAGCAGGCATAAAACCGTTGTTAATGGCATTAATTTTATTCATTTGGTTAATTTTTGGCGGTTTATTGATTAACATTATGATTCAAAACATTATTTAATTTGTTTTCCCCTCGTTCTTAGCCACCTTAACCGGTGGCTTTTTTGTTAATTTCATTTATTAGCTCATTAATGGCATACTCCCACAAAAAGGAGTCAAAAATGAAATATATTGGAGCACACGTCAGCGCATCGGGTGGCGTTGATCAAGCTGTGATTCGCGCCCATGAAATCAATGCAACCGCTTTTGCATTGTTCACTAAAAATCAACGTCAATGGAAAGCCCCTCCACTAACGGAAGAGGTGATTAAAAAATTTAAGCATAACTGTGCTAAATATGGTTATGGTAAACATCAAATCTTACCCCATGACAGTTATCTTATAAATTTAGGGCATCCAGAATTTGAGGCTCTCGAAAAATCACGCGCCGCCTTTATAGATGAAATGCAACGATGTGAACAGTTAGACATTGATTTACTGAATTTCCACCCTGGAAGTCACTTAAAAAAAATTGATATCGATGATTGTTTAGCCCGCATTGCTGAGTCTATCAATATTGCACTGGCAGAGACTGAAGGCGTCACTGCGGTGATCGAAAATACCGCAGGCCAAGGCACTAACTTAGGTTTTGATTTCACCCACCTAGCTAAAATTATCGAAGGCGTCGAAGATAAAAGCCGCGTAGGTGTGTGTATTGATACCTGCCATGCCTTTGCTGCTGGCTATGATTTACGTACCCTTGAAGATTGCGATAAAACGTTCACCCAATTCTCTGAAATCGTGGGCTTTGAATTTCTCAAAGGTATGCACCTTAACGATGCTAAAAGTGAATTTGCCAGCCGCGTAGACCGCCACCACAGTTTAGGTGAGGGTAACATTGGGTTCACACCCTTTAGCTATATTATGCAAGATAGCCGTTTTGATGGTATTCCTTTAATTTTAGAAACCATCAATCCAGATATTTGGCCGCAAGAAATCGCTTGGCTTAAATCCCAGCAAGCGAAATAATCACTTTTGTATAGGCTTAGGGAGAAAACTTCCTAGGCCTATACCCTCATTTTTATTGTTCTTCAATATTCAACTAATAATATTCACTCATTTTGCACTATACAAAACACACTCATCGATAAACCATTTACAAAAAACCCCATGTGAATAACATGAGGCGATTGAATCAATGAAATAAGTTTTAACTGCAATGAGTTATAATGATTTCATGTCTATTTTTGCCATCATATCCGCTAATTTATTCCGATTTTTCAAACCAACATCCGGTTGAGAAACGGATAATGCAGAGATGGCCGTTGCCATACGTAGTGTATGTTCGCTAGATTCCCCATTGAGCAGGCCATATACTAAACCTGCGACCATTGAGTCCCCAGCGCCAACGGTGCTGATAACTTCACAATGAGGGGGTTTTGCCAACCAAGAGCCTGAAGCATTAACCCACAACGCCCCTTCCTCACCCAATGAAATAACGACGTGAGAAATACCTTTATCACGCAATTCATGGGCTGCTGCAATAACCTCTTTTAAATCAGGAAGTTTTCTACCCACCCAACTTTCTAGCTCATGACGATTAGGTTTAACTAACCAAGGAGAAGCCTTCAATCCTGCTTTTAGCGCTTCACGGCTGCTATCAAAAATAATACACGGACATAATTGACGAAGACGTGTCATCCAGCGAGTAAATTCTTTAGGATCAATGCCATTTGGTAAACTACCACTGACAACCACCATATCAAAATGACCAAGCCAATTAAGTGATTCAGTTGAAAAACGATTCCAATCTTCTTTACTGACATCAAACCCTGAAAAATTAAAATCCGTCGATTCACCATTATTTTCTGTAAGCTTCACGTTAATACGTGTACGTCCTGGCACCATGCTAAAGCGATTAGCCATACCATTTTCACTGAAAAAATGTTGAAACTCTTCTTGGTTATCCTTCCCCATAAAACCACTAACAGTGATATCAACCCCTAGGTCACGAAGTACTTTGGCGACGTTGACACCTTTACCACCCGCATTGAGGCTAGCGGTTTTGACTAAATTGACTTCACCAACTTCGATAGTAGAGCATAAGCCCACAAGGTCGTAAGCAGGATTTAATGTAATTGTAGCAACCCGGCGAGTCATAACCACTAATCTCCCTTACCATGATTATCGTATCTTTAAATATAAACACATTTATAACATTAAAGCATATTGTTTTCAGTGATATTTGCACTTTTTCCAACTTGTTTTTCTACCGAATTCTGGCAGGATCAGCACGCCAAAAAATAAAAGAATAAGGAGAATATATGTCTGAGCCTGCAAACGTCGTTGTCGGCGTCGGGGTACTTATCACTAACCAACATGGGCAAATTCTAATGGGTAAACGCAGTAGCCAACATGCGCCCTATTGGTCTATATTTGGCGGTCATGTCGACCCTGGGGAATCCTTTGAAGCCTGTGCTATTCGCGAAATAAAAGAAGAAATTGGCATTGATATTCAATCACCTACCGTATTCGGCATCAGTAATAATTTGCAAACTTACCAGCAAGAAGGCAAACATACCGTTTCAATTTGCATGCATATCGAATATAACGGTGATATTGAGCCCCAAATCATGGAAGCTGATAAATGTGAGAGTTTGATGTGGGTTTCACCTAATGAACTCCCTGAGCCTCATTTTGAAGCTAGCCGCAATGCGGTTGACCTTTGGTTAACTAAGCGTTTTTATCACCATAACGTCTAATTAAGCTTAAACGTACAAATTAACTCACTTTGTACGTTTATTGCCATCTCATTCTAATCAATCATTTTTTTCTAATTTATCCCATTTTCCATATTTACAATACTTCACGCACACTGTATCATTTAGCTAGTACAGTGAAACATTCTATTAGGAGCCACCATGGCCGTTGATGCGACAACACAACACAAACACCCTTCTATTTTAGGGGGAGCGATGATCATTGCAGGGACCGCAGTCGGTGCTGGCATGTTTTCAATTCCAATGGTGACTTCAGGCGTGTGGTTTACTGGCTCTGTTGCACTACTGATTTATACCTTTATTTGTATGCTTCTTTCAGGGTTGATGATCCTCGAAGCAAACATGAATTATCCGGCAGGTGCAAGCTTTCACACAATGGTTAAAGACTTATTAGGTACAACGTGGAACTCAATTAATAGCCTATCCGTGACATTTGTTCTCTATATACTAACTTATGCTTATATCTCGGCTGGTAGCTCTATTCTTACTGCTAACTTGCCAAATTATCTCCAAATACCACAAGCTGGCGCGGGTTTTATTTTTGCCTTAGTTGTCGCTTTTTTCGTTTGGCTTTCAACTCGTGCAGTGGATAGGCTAAGTACTATCTTAATCGGTGGGATGGTGATTACTTTTATCATGTCAATCGGTGGCATGATCTCAACAGCATCACCTTCAATTCTATTCAATCAAATTGACCAAAGTGACAATCACTATCTACCCTATGCCCTAGCCGCATTACCTTACTTATTAACCTCTTTTGGTTATCACGGAAATGTTCCTGGGTTAGTTAAATACTATAATAAAGATAGTCGTCGTGTTGTTAAGAGCCTAGTCTATGGTGCGACAATCACTGTCGTGATCTATATTTTATGGCAGTATGCTATCCAAGGTAATATACCCCGTACAGCTTTTATTGAAATCAGAGAAAATGGTAACAATATTGACGCGCTACTCAAGCAGATGAATATCTCCACACAAAGTAGCTTTATTTATCAATTCCTAAACCTGTTTTCATATATGGCATTGGCGAGTTCATTTTTAGGAGTATCCCTTGGATTATTTGACTTTATCGCTGACTTTTTTAAATTTAATGATAACAAACAAGGGCGCTTAAAATCTATTTTAGTGACATTTGCCCCACCAACAATATTAGCATTACTATTCCCGAACGGCTTTATCTATGCAATTGGCTTTGCCGGGCTCGCAGCAACTATCTGGGCTGTTATTGTGCCTGCACTTATGGCCAAGGCTAGCCGTAAACGCTATCCAAATAATAGCTATAGAGCACCTGGTGGCATGTTCGTTATTATCTTCGTGATTTTATTTGGACTCATTAATGCTGTTGCACATTTATTATCCTTAGCTGGCTTACTACCAATTTACTAATTCCCCTTTATATGGGTATAGCCATATTGCTATACCCATAACTTTCTTTTTAGATAAAAAATTCACTGAAAAATCACACCAACATCTTGCCTAATCGCCTTTGTGCGAGTAATTTTGTCGCACTCTTTTTGACAATTCCAAAGAAGGTTATTTATGGCCAAAGCCAACGAAATCAAACGAGGTTTAGCAATTAACTACAACGGCAAGTTATTACTTGTGAAAGATATTGATATTCAAGCACCTAGTGCTCGTGGTGCAAGTACTTTATATAAAATGCGCTTTACCGATATCAAAACAGGCCAAAAGGTTGAAGAACGTTTCAAAGGCGATGATATTTTAGAAACGATTTCGTTAACACGCCGTGGTGTGAGTTTCTCTTATATCGATGGCGATGAATATGTTTTCATGGACAATGAAGATTATACACCATATATATTCAAGAAGACGGATATTGAAGAAGAGTTACTTTTTATTCCTGAAGAAGGCCTACCAGGAATGCAAGTCCTGACAATGGATGGGCAAGTTTTAGCGTTAGAACTGCCACAAACAGTTGATATGGTAATAGTAGAAACAACACCTGGTATTAAAGGTGCATCTGCAAGTGCCAGAACTAAGCCAGCGACGATGGCAACAGGGTTAACAGTTCAAGTTCCTGAATACATCACTAGTGGGGAAAAAATTCGTATTCATATCCCCGAGCGTCGTTATATGGGTCGTTGTGATTAAAATTCACAATTAATCGGCTAATAGCAATTCTT
The DNA here is from genome assembly GCF_050487165.1 of Providencia sp. Me31A. Lineage (NCBI taxonomy): Bacteria > Pseudomonadati > Pseudomonadota > Gammaproteobacteria > Enterobacterales > Morganellaceae > Providencia > Providencia sp. Me31A. Next base: position 16,034 of record NZ_JBKQGZ010000033.1, on the reverse strand, counting down.
ATATGCCTATGAGTTAATGATTCATAGGCATATGTCATACCCATTTAGCATCATATTCCCCTAATTCACGTCTCTCCTACTCTTTATATTTGTCGCTTCGCCACTAATCATAATTAATGGTATAAACCCCTAACGTTTTATCTTTATTGACCCAATTAAATTGTTGAGTACCGTTTAGATTTGGTAATGAAAATTCCTGACCTTTTAATTTTTGTAATTTTTGAATATCAATTGAAGCTGTTTTTTGAGTACCTTTATCATTCCAACACTTCGTTTTTACCTTATTCGTATAAGTTTCAACGACACATGGTGGCACGACGATAGTACCTGTAAATAGAATAACACCGGAGCTAACACGCCTTGAATCACTTTTTTTTGATGCAACCGCTGAAAAACTGAAGCTCAATACTGCTACTGTAAAAATAGCCGTTACTATTTTATTCACTGAGTTACCCATGAGATTTTTCCACTTAAAATTAAGTTATCGTCACTTTTAGTAATTTATTTACACTGAAAGTATTTAATTCAGCCCAATTCGCTGAGGACGACATACTAATCACAAAGGAAAATCAGGGATTTCACTTATAGTCGTAGTTTTTTATTTTTTTAATGTTTATAACTCAACATAAAATTTTTAATACTGGCCCCCTATTATTAACCACACAAAGTGCAATACTTTTTAAATTATATCCATTAAAATAGGTTTTATGTATTAAAATGCTTTTCATAATTATCATTACTAAATGGTGCTTATATTCAATACGTTAACACTCAACACGTTAATAATAAGTGGTTATTGATATGAAAAAGAATCTAACTAGTAAAGTTCAATTATGTCCCTCAAATTTAATTGCATCAGGCCGACAGCGTGCCTGTTACCAGCATCCAGAGTATGATGAACTCTGTATAAAAGTGCATTTGAGTGGACGTGATGACAAGGAAACACTAAGGGAAGTTCGTTATTATAAGCGCTTATATAGTAAAAAGATCACCAGTCAGACCATATCACGCTATTATGGAACTCAAGAGACTAACCTTGGTTTAGGATATGTTTTCCAACTCGTTAAAGATAAAACAGGTAATGTTTCACATACTTTAGATTATTACCTTCAAAATAAACATTTATTCTTAAAACATAAAAAAAATATAAAGATCGCATATAAACAATTCAAAGAAATGGTTTACAAGGAAGCCATCGCCACAATGGCATTAAAAACGTATAATATTGTTTATCAATTAGGCTATAAACCACACGGTCAATTTATTATTATTGATAATTTGGGGTCATCTAACCTAATTCCGCTCAATTATTTTTCCTCCACTATAGCCCGTTCTACATTGAAACGTCGTTTTGCTGATTTCGAAAAGCGTTTAGATAAAGATTACCAAATAAGATTATATTAATTTGACATCTCAATAATTCAACATCACATACTTTATATTTTTATAGCCCTTTTTTACGAAACTCATCCTAGTCTCTACATGAGATTTTCTAGATGGTATAAGTTAATATTCATACATTCCCTCAAAACTGGCAGGCTATGCCTTCACCATGAAAAATACTGATATATATACAGCTAGCTAAAGAACTTAACTTATGTGAGTATTTTTAAAACAATTAATAATGTTAAGTCGCTATTTCCATATTAAGTTAATGAATAAATACGCCACCTACTTATATAAATTTAAACTTTTTTACAATTAACATTAAAAAAACATTTACTACGTAAATAAACCGAATAAAAGAAGCAATTAAATGTGAGGAAGATCATATTTTATTTGCAGCCCTCCCCCTTAACTATGCGATTACACGTAATTTATGATAATAATCACAATGATTCACAGTAAATATGCGTCTTTATCTAATGTTTTGTAAATTATAGCCCGATTAACTCGCCATTTCGCTTTTGTTTATGTATGCTCTTTAAGGTTTGACTTCAGGTGTTGTTGTGATACCAGATTCAAGTGCTAAAATATTAGCTAGCCTTAATACTTGATCGATACTCTATGAGTGATGGAAACAGCTACAACATTAAAAGTTTTGATGTACTGTTATAAACAGTTTCTGCGAAAAACTCACTGTTATTGTTAAATGCGTTTTTCACAGGGATAAGTTTAGTTCTATTGTGTTTCTTTACACAATAATGCAATGAAAAAATGGTAAGGGATTTATATAAGAATGTTAACTTCTGAGAAACTTAAGCGCTATGCTTGGCGCATTGTTCCAGCAATCGCAATTGCTGTAACGCTCACAGCATGTACCAACCCGAAGTCAGCTAAAAATACACAATATACTGCTAAATCTGATACACGCATGCTAAATGGTTCAGCAGGAGACTCTTTGGCGATGGCTTCTCAAGACGAATTTGAAGAATTAGTGCAAAGTGTTGACACTAAATCTAAAATCATGAAGCAATATGCTAACTGGAAAGGTGTTGCTTACCGCCTCGGTGGAACGACCAAAAGCGGCATTGATTGTTCAAGCTTTGTTCAACGCACTTTCTTTGAACAATTTGGTGTTCAATTACCTCGCACCACCTCAGAACAAGAATCATCAGGTAAAAGCGTAAAACGCAATAATTTAAAAGCGGGTGATTTAGTTTTGTTTAAAACAGGTCGCAGGATGAAACATGTAGGAATTTACATTGGTGATGATAAATTTGTGCATGCATCAACCAGCAATGGCGTTATTGTTTCAGAAATGACAAACTCTTACTGGAACAAACGGTACTATGCGAGCCGACGTATTATTAACGGCTCTTAAATTTTAGTTCCCCCTTATTCCCTTACCAATAAAAAAGCTTCCAAGTATAACCTACTGGAAGCTTTTTTATTGATATTCATCTAAGACAAAATTTATCGCTAACTAACCAAAAATTGCCAATAACCACTTTAGTATATTGAAAAATAACTCTAGCCCACTAACGTCTAGGCCACTCTCGCTGACTGGCACCACTAATAGGCAACTTTGACCACCACCATCAAAAAGTAATAACAATAAATAAAGCTACTACTTAATCTATATTATTAATCTATATTAAGCGCCCAAATTAAGCACAATAAAAACCAGAAGATAATTCTGCAATTGCAACACCAGAGGCTTTTAGCCGACACATGGCCGCGAGTTCATCACTTGCGTGAATAAATAGACAAACCTCTTTCTGCCACTCTAAAACAGCATTAGAAATTTGCATATCTGATAACGTCTCAGATAACTGCTGCATTGCAATACCATCTGTTGCACAGTCATGACTAAGTAATTTTAGCCCCACAAGTTTATCGCTATCAACATCGTTCATAGGCACCACTTCAACATCCGTGCCTATTTTTCCTGATAACCAGCGGTAGCTTTGCGGTAGCCTGTGCACCACCGAAAGACCTAATTTTTCCACAAATATATCCTATTGAAACATTTTAGTATTTTGCCAAGTAAACCCGGTTCACCCTATCACTTGATCTAACACGGGGTTGAGTCAATCCCATTACGCTTAATTTGCTTTTAAAAGCAAATTAATTCGTGTAACTAATCTTCGTTCAAACCGAGCTTTCGCCACCAAAAAAGTAACATTAATGTTAAAAAATTAAAGTGTAAATATAACATTAAAAAGACAGCATGTCGTTAAATTTTTGTGACATAAATCCTTGCACATGCATTTTTACGATAATTCCGTTAAAAACTAAATTATTTTTGAAATTTAGAGTCAACACCAGTCATAAAATAACCAACTGTTTTTTACATTCTTGAAACGATAATAGAAAAAAACCTGTGATTTTTTGAAGAGTGAATATATTTTTATCTAGATACCAGATTATGATATAAGACACATAAATTTAACAAAATTCCTACTAATGATAATTGATTTAGATCATTTATGACTGAAGATTTTAATACCCTTAACTAACTACTCGAATTTAACGAATAGTCGTTTATTGAAAATCAAACAGAAATATAAGGTAAGTGATAACACTTCGGTTTAATCTCTTCAGAAATAAAAGAAAGGATGAGTAGAAAGGCTAGAGGCATTCAGTTTCATCCATGAAACTGAAGAAAAAGAACTAATTAGTTCTTTTTGCTAATAAAACAAATAACATAGATAATGCAACGCATGCCACCATTGAACCCACCATTGGCCATGCATTTTTAGCGGGTATCAAAGACAATAAGGTGCCAACTAGTGCACCAATTGAAAAACGTATCGTTCCTGCAAGGGAAGACACCGTTCCTGCAATATGTGGGTAGTTATCTAAAATAACAGCCATGGCGTTAGACGTAATCATCGCAATCCCACTGACATAGATAGCCACCCCAATCACTAACGTCCAGAAATCTAAAGCAAAGGCTGTGGTAAATAATAACCATAACCCCATGATAAATTGTATAATAATACCAAAGTAAAGCATTCTTTCCGCACCAAAACGCCGGACATAACGGCTGTTTATCGTCGTCATAATAAAGAGAAAGACAATATTAATACCGAAGTAATAGCCAAAATGTTGAGGTGATACACCATTTAAATCGATATAAACAAATGCTCCTGCATTTAAAAATGAGAACATCCCTGCAAATGAAAATGAACTGGCTAATATATAAAACAAAACTTGCTTTGCCCTAAATAGGGTCGCAAATTGCCTCAACGTATTACCGATATGAAACTTTTGTCTTTTCGCGGCTGGCAGTGTCTCTCGAACAAAACAACTGACCAAAATAACCGCAACCACAGCAGCAATAGCGATGCTCCAGAAAATGGCATGCCAAGAGAACCAACGCATTAACTCACCGCCTAAAATAGGTGCAAGTAATGGGGCAATTGTCATCACAAGTACGACAAAAGACATACTTCTAGAAAATTCATCACGCGTGAACATGTCGCGCATCAATGCATTGATAACCACACTCGCTGCCGCAGCGGCGAAACCATGTAAGAAGCGTAACCAAATCAAAGAGTCAATGGATTCAGTAATTGCACAAGCGGCAGATGCTAAGGCAAAAACGATGACTCCGCCTAAAATAACGGGTTTGCGCCCAATACTGTCGGCCATCGGCCCATAGAACAACTGCCCGATAGCAAAACCAAAAATGTAGCTATTGAGCGTCATTTGAATACGCCCTTCGTCTACATTAAAATAATGCATCATCGTCGGAAAGCTAGGTAGATACATGTCGATGGCCAATGGCATCAACATCGACAATAATCCTAATATTAATATCAGCCCCAAATAGGATGAACGCTGCTGTTGCACTATTTAAACTCCTAACGCTTATTTACGTGGTACATTAATGCTGTTTATTTCTGCTTCCGTTAATGGACGATACTCTCCAGGCTCTAACGTCTCATCTAGCCAGATCTCCCCGACTCTCTCACGATGTAAACCACAAACATGATTACCTACTGCAGCAAACATGCGCTTTACTTGATGGTAACGCCCTTCGCTAATAGTCAGTCGAACATCTTTAGAGCTAATAATTTCCAATTTTGCCGGTTTAGTTGGGTATTTTTCACCATTAAGCATCACCCCTTGCTCAAATAGTCCCGCAACATCATCCGCAATATCGTCACTTAATTGCACTCGATATGTTTTCTCACAATGATGTTTAGGAGATGTAATACGGTGTGACCACTGCCCATCATCAGTGAGGAGCACTAACCCTGTAGTATCAATATCTAAACGCCCTGCGGAATGAAGTTTTTGAGCGAGAGGTTCATCAATAAAATAAAGGATAGTTGGATGCGTAGGATCATCCGTTGAGCAAATATACCCCTGAGGCTTATGTAACATGAAATAACGTGGCCCTGTTATCTGTACAAGGACATTGCCATCATAAGCGACCTCATGGTCTTTTGTTACTTGAAAAGAGCCCGATTTAACGACCTCATCATCAACCGTCACAAGCCCCGCGCGCAGCTCCCGCGCCACTAAACTCCGGCTTATCCCTAATTGCTGGGACAAAAATTTATCCAGTCGCATAGATTCTCTTAACTTGAAGGAATGCCAGTCAAGCGTACAATAGCGCTCAACTGCCAGAATATACAATGAAAGGTTGCTGTGATTACTATCACATAATTCATTATAACAATAACATTAGTGAAGGGATAGTTTCCTTGTCACAACAAGTATCTTTAGACAGAGGCATTGTTTTAAACTAAATTTAGCGTCATTCACCTGATTTACTACATAATACTGAATAATATGTCTTTTGTTTTACGTCCTTATCAACAAGAAGCTGTCAATGCAACGCTTCAATACTTCCGCAAACAGACTCAGCCTGCGGTAATAGTTCTCCCAACAGGGGCTGGAAAAAGTCTGGTCATTGCAGAACTGGCTCGCCTTGCTCGCGGCCGAGTCTTGGTTTTAGCGCATGTGAAAGAATTGGTTGAACAAAATCATGCCAAATATCTCGCTTATGGCTTACAAGCCGATATTTTTGCAGCCGGTCTTAACCGAAAAGAATCACAAAGCAAAGTCGTGTTTGGCAGTGTGCAATCTGTTGCTCGAAACCTTCAGGCCTTTGATGCGAATTTTTCCCTAGTAATTATTGATGAGTGCCATCGCATAAGTTTGAATGACAAAAGCCAATACCAACAAATTATTCATGTTTTACAGGCTAACAACGCTTCATTACGTATTTTAGGCTTGACAGCCACACCATATAGGCTAGGAAGTGGGTGGATTTATCAATATCATTATCATGGTATGGTAAGAGGTGATGAACAATGCTTTTTCCGCGAATGCATTTATGAATTACCGTTACATTACATGATTAAAAATAAGTTTCTTGTCCCTCCTGAACGCTTAGACATGCCTGTTTTACAGTATGACTTCAGTCAAGTTTCACTCACATCCTCCGGTATTTTTAATGAGCGAGAGCTCAATCTATCACTCAAAAAACAACAACGTATTACACCTAAAATTGTGTCTCAAATTGTTGAATATGCAAACACTTTACAAGGCTGTATGATTTTTGCAGCCACTGTAGAGCATGCAAAAGAAATACTCAGTTATCTACCTGAAAACACAGCGGCTTTAGTCACCGCAGAGACTCCAGCGGCAGACAGAAAAATGCTTATCCAGCAGTTTAAAAATAAGCAATTACACTATTTAGTTAATGTTTCCGTTCTCACTACAGGTTTTGACGCCCCTCATGTCGATGTCATTGCGATTTTACGCCCTACCGAATCAATAAGCTTATACCAACAAATTGTTGGTCGCGGTTTACGTCTTGCTGAAGGCAAAACGCAATGTTTAATCTTAGATTATGCAGGTAATCCTCATGACTTATTTCGCCCAGAAGTTGGCTCAAGCAAACCTAATTCAAGCAGTGTACCTGTGCAGGTTTTTTGTCCTCTGTGCCAATTTGCCAATACCTTTTGGGGAAAAACTACGTCAGACGGGCAAATTATTGAACACTATGGTCGGCGCTGCCAAGGTTGGGAAGAAGACGATAACGGACAGAAACAACAATGCGAATTCCGTTTTCGCTTCAAGCAATGTCCTCACTGTGGTGCAGAGAACGATATTGCAGCACGTCGCTGCCAAAAATGCCAAGAAGTGCTTACAGACCCTGATGACATGCTAAAAGCGGCATTAAAATTAAAAGATGCATTAATCATCCGTTGCGGTGGAATGCAATTCATTACTGGCAATGACGCCAAGGGTGAATGGCTTAAAATTAACTATTATGATGAAGATGGAACCAGTGTCTCCGAACGGTTCCGCCTAAGCACTCCTGCGCAAAAAAAAGCATTTGAATATCGTTTTTTACGAGAACATCAACGTGCTCCTGGTATCCCATTTAAATGGAACAATGTTAATGACATTTTATTGCAACAGTCACTATTACGTTATCCACAGTTCATCGTCGCTAGAAAAAAAGAACGTTTTTGGGAAATACGAGAAAAAATATTCGATTATCAAGGGCGTTTCCGTGTCTCTGACTCGCTGTCTTAACGTAAAAATGATCTTAATGATTGCTGGATGGTCGATTTTTCGTTAAAATGCCGCCGCCTCTAGATATCTTGTTCTTAGAATAAAGTATTCACTGGCCAAATCTCGAACCTGCTGCTGGGTCGCCTGTAGCAGGAATTTATATTTTCTTTTTATAGAGAAATAGTAATGTTAACTATCAATGCAATTGAACGTAAAGAGCAGGGTAAGGGTGCGAGCCGCCGCCTGCGCAGAGATAACCAGCTTCCAGCTATCGTTTACGGTGGCAACCAAGAAGCTATCTCTGTAACTCTTAACCACGATGAAATCATTAACCAAGAAAGCAAAGCAGAATTTTACGAAGTTCTGAATCTGGTTATCGATGGTAAAGAAACTAAAGTAAAAGTTCAGGCTGTTCAACGTCACCCATTTAAGCCAAAAGTGACGCACATTGACTTCCTGCGCGCTTAATTAAAGCCCACAGCCGAGCTTTAGAAATTTTCGGGACGCCGAGTAAATAACGCCGCAATTGCGGCGTTATTTATTTCTATCGATAAATACTCATTAACCAGTGAGAAACCTCTCTGCTCACACAAAACCGCCACCAGCTAATTATTTAACAATGTTATTCACTTCTGATTACTTACTACCGCGACGTTGTAGCTGATCACGTAAATTAGGCGGTGTTCCGCGAATTGTTAACGTATCCGTCACTGGGTCCCAAAAAATTCGTTCCCCCATCAACATCGCATCAAAGCTAATAGTGATACCGCCACCACTACCCGAAAACTTAGTTAACTGTTTGAGTGTGCCCCGATCAGCTGGGAAACTTTCCTCTAGCTGATAATCATTTTGGCGAGCAAAATCATCAAAACTTTGTTCTTCAACCATTGGTAATTCTTTTGCCAACGCTTGTAACTCAATTTCTTCACCTGATTGTAGTTGCTCAGTACAATAGCTATGTACTTGCTGACGATACGCCTGACGCGTATTTTTATCCATTTGGGCATTATCACAAAAGTCATCCAGCGCTTGGACTAAGCCTTTATTTTGTACTTTTGCGTTCAATCCTTCGGAAGCAGCCAGAAAATCCATAAAGAAATCAGAAACCTTACGCCCTACTCGACCTTTTAAAAAGGTTAAATAGCGTTTTGACTCAGGATTCGTTTCCCATTCAGTTAAATCAATTCGAGCGACAATATCCGCATGAGGGATATCTAAATAATGCGTTGTGCCTAAATCTAATGTATCTGTCACAAACATGCTATCACAGCTATTAAGCACTGAAATTAATAGGTATTCTACCGCTAGATAGCGATATTGGCAGAACAGGACGACGCCCCCTTCTGCAAATGGATATTTTGCCAATTCATCTTTTAAACGCACCGTCATCGCACGGCTGAAGCCTAAAAACTCTTCTTCGCCTTTACGCAATAGCTTTAATGCATCCGCCAATTCACTTTCTTCATTGAACTCACCAAATGCTTTGCTTTTCGCACTATAGACACGGTGTAATTCTGCCATCATGTCCTGAACGACATCATCTGCCGTCAATAAAGAATCCCGTAGCATCACCTCAAGGGTTTGTTCATCCCGCTTAATCAACTGATGTAAAGCTATCTGGGTAATTTCCAGACTCATTGTTGGCTCCTTCTTTAATAGCAGAAATATTGTCGCGCGTATTCAAACATTGATATTCCCCGTCTGCAATAAAAACTATTTTTTGCCTATTTTTTCACCCCGAAATGCTGAACTAATACACATTTTACGAATCTGAATAAGCATTATTACTATTTAAACGAAAATTTGTTGCGAAGAAAGAAGAAAAACTAGCAGCTATACGCTATGATATGGAGCTTTCATTAATTTAGGATGTTTCAATTTATGCCACAATCATCTCGCTATAGTGATGAAAAAGTTGAAGGTTTACTTTCTGACCTCGTTAATGTGTTAGAAAAAAACCATACCCCTGTTGACCTTTCCCTTATGGTGTTAGGTAATATGGTGACGAATCTGCTGAATACTTCAGTTGCCCCTGCGCAACGTAAAATGATCGCAGAGTCCTTTGCAAACGCGTTACTTTCTTCTGTTAAAGAAGATCAATCACACTAATTGAAAATAAAATAAACAGCATGGTCACCCATCTGCGATATCGTGACAAAGTCTCCAACATGATTGGTTGGGGGCACTGGTTTACACTATTCAATATACTGCTTAGCCTTGTGCTAAGTAGTAGCTATCTGTTTATTTTTGATTGGCCAGATACATTAACTGGTCGAGTTTATGCTTTCGTCAGTTGGTTAGGTCATTTTAGCTTTATTGTGTTTGCTGCATATCTGCTAATTATTTTTCCACTGACCTTTATTGTTATGTCTCAGCGGCTACTGAGACTAATTTGTGTGGCTTTAGCAACAGCGGGTATCACACTTCTCATCTTTGACATTCGCGTTTTTAGCCAATTTGGCTTACACCTGACACCTCAAGTTTGGGATCTTGTTATTAACCCTCTAAAAGGGGAAATGGCGCGTGAATGGCAACTGATGTTTATCAGTATCCCAATTATATTTCTGGTTGAAATGTTATTTGCCACTTGGAGCTGGCAGAAACTGCGCAGCCTGAATAGACAAACTTTTGGCAAACCTCTGGCAGGTATCTTTATTGTGACCTTCATTATGTCACACCTGATGTATGCTTGGGCGGATGCTAACTTTTATCGCCCTATCACTATGCAGCGCTATAACTACCCACTATCTCAGCCAATGACTGCTCGTAAACTACTTGACAGATATGGGTTATTAGACTTAACAGAGCACCAAAACCGCGTATTCCAACAAGGAAGTCCTACTGCACTTAAATTAAGTTATCCGATTAAACCATTGAGTTATTATGATCAAGGTTCAGGTTATAATTTATTGCTACTGGTGATTGATGACCTTGGAGACAAATCTCAACAAGATTCGCTAAATGCACTCAATGAATTTAAGGGAATCAGTACACAATTCACTAACCATTATACCTCTGGCTTGCATAATGATACGGCATTGTTTGGTTTATTTTATGGGATTTCATCAAGTTATTTCGATAATATCCTAAATGGTCGTCATCCATCCGTTCTGATTGAAGCTCTTCAGCATCAAGGTTATCAATTTGGTCTATTTTCTACTGATGGCTTTAATTCACCCTTATTCCGACACGCTATTTTGTCTGATTATTCGCTGCCAGCCAAAACAGCAGATAACGATAATTTAACTGTATCTCAATGGGTTAATTGGTTGGATAATCTAAAATACGATTCCCCTTGGTTCTCTTTCCTGAATATTAAAGGCACCCCAGGAAGTACAAAAACCAATGAACAAATTGATCGTGTCATCGAAACCTTGAAACGAGATAACCGTTTGCATAATACCATTGTGATTGTAACGGCAAATTACAATAACCAAGGTAAAGAAGAGAAAAATTGGCTTGATGATAAGCGCTTTAACCGCGATAAAATGCAAGTACCTTTAATCATTTACTGGCCGAATACACCAGCACAGGAAATTGCCAAACTAACTAGCCATCAAGATATCATGACAACACTGATGCAGCGCTTATTGCACGTCACTAACCCGACAGATGATTACAGCCAAGGTGAAGATTTATTCAGCAATCAACGTGTTTATCCATGGGTGATAACTGGTGATAATGATGATGTCGTCATTACGACCGACAATGCTACGCTATACATGGATCAAAATGGTCAATTTAATATCTATGATAAACAAGGCAACATCAAAAATGATGAAAAACCCAACTTGGCTGAGCTTTTGAAAATTTTCACTGAATTGAAACGTTTTAATGAGAATTAGTGTTTAATTATCAACCAGTCGCATCAAGACCTATTGCTTTTAAGTGCAAATTGAGTAGTATAAACCACAGTTCGGCATGTAGCGCAGCTTGGTAGCGCACCGTCATGGGGTGTCGGGGGTCGTAGGTTCAAATCCTATCATGCCGACCAATTTTTTATAAAGAAACCAACCACTTAAGGTTGGTTTTTTTGTGCCTGAAATTTGCTTAGTGTAAAACTGATGTATAAATCTACCCCGTTTTCTATCATGTATTCTTTTGCGAAAAACAGTAGCCTTGAGCGCAGGGTTTTGCCTACAATAATGGTTTCTAGAGCAGTCTGAGAGCGTAACATCTACTTGTGTTATGATTGTTTTCGATAGCCCATTGAGGATGACTAATTTACTTACTTCTAGACATAAAAACCTACAATATTAGCGGGCTATGCGTTAAAAACTTCAGTGCTGGCTTCGTTGCTTCTTACATATTTCTTCTGCGGTAGAATAACTGAGATAGTATCGAGAATAACCTTGCTCTGTTTCCAGATCTTTCCTGTCTCCTGTGAAGGCATATTCTAAATCAATAGAAAAGTAGTCTTTGTATTGATCCGCAGTAAGGTTAATGGTCAGATTTTCACCTTCAAAAAAGTAATATCGCTCCATTGTATCTATACTTCTCGCACGTTGAAGCACACCATACTCCTTACTCAAACTATTAGTAATTTTATTAAGCAGGCTATAATACTCCCTGACATTTGCAGGCTTGCTTTTGTAACTAATCGCTATTAACCCGCTGAAAGTAACACCTTCATATTTTGGCATAATGAGCAGCTCATATTCCCCTGTCCCCTTTATTACTTCATCTAAGTTATTCGCTTTTACGATTGTAAATGGACATGTGTCTAAAGCTTCGATTATTTCATATTGCCCCGAGAGTTTACCTTTAACTAGATTTATGTCATCGCCCCATTTAAACCCAAATGGGGCAGAATCTAAGTCACTTGTGATGTGTTTAGCAGTTATCTTTGTCGATGATATTGATTCGTTACCTGAATTAGCCCAAGCGGTTATGGATATTATGGATGTAAGCAACAAGGAAACTATGTTTAATCTTTTCATTGGAATAACGCCACTTCACAATTAATCTTGCATCCATGATGCCAGTACTTATTTGTAAATAAAAGCCGACGCATCTTTTTCTACCCACTTGAGGTTTATTTCATGTCTGAAATTCGTTGGTGTAAAGCCTGAATAGCTCTAGACTCAAATCAATTAACACGAGGAAATAGCAAATCAAAAATATAGGTAAATACATAGGTGTATATGAAGAAGAAAACTAAGATAGTTACCTCCATACTAAGCGCTTTAAAAAAACTAACGTCATACCACCACATATAAAGTGGGACAGTGAAAATAAAAAGGCCTATCTCGAATCCAGCAGAGTGCAACACCCTAACCTTAAAAGTTCGCTTCACCACCCCAAATGAGAGCTCAAGGTATTCAAATACGGTATTAAAGAAATAATTCCAAATAAGCGCTATCACAGAAACAGCGATAGCTACAGGCAATGAGGCTGGTGAGTTCTCATTATTGAGAATAAAAAGTAGCAACGCACTTAATAAAATAGCAAAAAACTCAAAAACAACAGCATAGATTAGCTTTCGTCGCCGCGGCGCTAGAACCATCACGAGTTACCTCTTAAACATAGATACTCGGCCCGCCCCGAATTGCGTTTTTCCTTTTAAGTCACGGTTTCCACTTAAATCATATCATTAACACCTAACATTCTAATTACTTATAATTAAAACGCAAATACCCTCACAAATGGCAAAGTTAATAATAAAAAATAATCAAAAGTAAGCATCAATAAATATTTTCAAATTTTAAAACCTGATTTATTCTTAAGTAGAGCGAATACGCTTATGTGCAGTATAGTTAACACCAAGCATTACGGGAGGTTTGTATGTTTCTCGTATACACTATCATTGTCATTGTTTTTTTCATCTCTTTGGCGACGATTGAAACACCAGATAGCGACAAAATCAGTATTGAGATAGAAGATAAGCAAATAGGACTTATGTATGCTATGTGATCCCAAGTAACCGCCCTTTCAGGTCTCTCCTGCCAAGGGCGTTTTTTATTTGGTAATTTACTATCATTTAGTCCACCAGTTGAATATCTAAACTATGTAATAATGCCAGAGCTTCAAAACGGGAAAACTTCGCCTGACTAAGTTTATTTTCACGGATATCAATGGTAAAAGAGTGCGTTCCTGTAAAGTCTACTGACGTTAAATTTGTTTGCATAAATAAGCTGTTAGACAAATCAGAATCAGTTATCACCGACTTATTTAATTCTGCATTTCTAAAGTCAACATCATGTAAGCGGCAATCATCAAAATAAGTTTCATGAAGTTTTAGGGCAAAAAAGTTACTACTGCTTAAGATGCAACTTCTAAAGCTTAATTGTGAATAAAAGTCGAAACGAGGCCAATACCCTGTTGTCCAATCAATACCAACCAATTTGCTTCCTATAAACTCACAACTTGAAAACCGTGTACTTGGAATACACATTAAACTGAGGTTACATTTAGATAACGTACATTCGATGAACCGACAATGTGAAAAATAACTATGGGTAAAGTTGCAATTGATAAACTCGCATCGTTCAAATAGCACATGCTCAAATTGTCCGTCTTCCATATCTAAATCACTAAACGTCTGGTCTAAATATTCTCTATGGCTTTCGATTATCAATATTCACCTCAATAATTTTGTCTTGTGACATCTTATAAAGCATATGCATTGTATTTAATACCATGTTTTTTGACATAATTACGCTATACTCCCCACAGAAATAGCCATACAATAGAATTATTATTTCTACCCCCCATATTTTATTGAAAATTAAAACAATTTAATCCTATACTGTCGTGTTTAAATATATTAGAGATAAATAACCATGAAATTTCGCTTAGCCACAATGGTTGATATAGCTAAAATTTATCAGATAGATAGCCTAGGGACAAAAAAACGACGTGAAGAAATTGAACACTGGGTCGAACAAAAAACGTGTTTTGTTTTAGAGGGTAATGACAAAATATTAGCGTATGGCGTAATAAATCAGCAATTTTTCACTCATGGATTTATTGAGCTACTAATGGTCAACCATCAATATCGCCGGCAAGGGCTTGGGCTTTCTCTTATTAACCAGCTAAAAAAACAGAGCAAAACCCAAAAAGTTTTCACTTCAACGAATCAATCCAATACGGCCACTCAACAACTTTTGTTAAAAGCGGGTTTTATTCCTAGTGGCTACATTGAAAATTTGGATGACAACGACCCAGAGCTTATCTACTGCTATATTCCTGACTAACTATAGCCAAAGCTATAATAAAGATTTTACCATCACCACAGTTTGCAACATTTGGGCAAATTTTTGGTAAGTTTCAACATTGATTGCAGTTGGATAGCTCAAGATTTCAAGTTCATGGGGCTTATTTTCAGGATAATAACTAGGATGAGCATGTTGATAGTTATTTTGTTGAAACCCACAGTGCTGGTAAAAAGAAAGCCTTTTTTGACTAACTTCATCAATAACAGGGTCAATTTCAAGGATAATTTTTCCGACCTTAAGACAAAATTGCTTTAATACCCTTTGTCCATAACCTTTTCCTCTATGTATTGATGAAATGGCGAGATGTTCAATATAAAAATAGTCACCAACCTTCCAGCTGCCAATAAAACCAATAAACTCACCATTGTCTGTAAAATAGTAAAGGTAATAATCCTCATGGCTTAATATTGCTTCACGGCCTTGATAGCTTCTTTGTTCATAGAGAGGGAAGGACTTATCATATAATCGATTAATCAGGCTTTTCTCTTGTATATCATCTTTAGATATTCGTACCGAATGCAACATTTCGTTCTATACTCATCTCAATATGGGCTCTATTTTATTATTAGAATACTGATTTTTTAATGGCAGACAATACGTTTATGAATACCAAACTATTCAACGAGCAACCTAACCTTTTGTTTTATTTTACTATTTGATTTTACTTCGTGTTAATTATTCAACTACGATAAGTGTAAATAAAAAATATTCTTTATCGATATTGACTTTTTCTCCTTATACATTTAAAAATACTGTATATTAACGGGTCTTCCCCGATCATGGTGGTCAGACTCAAAATCCCATATCTAAATTACCATAGTGAAACATCACTGCTGTTTTAAATCGTTCTTGATTTCGATAACCTCTTGCTTTGATCCTCAATAATCTAAT
>NZ_JBKQGZ010000032.1:0-46523 GCF_050487165.1 Providencia sp. Me31A | reverse complement strand
TTAGATTATTGAGGATCAAAGCAAGAGGTTATCGAAATCAAGAACGATTTAAAACAGCAGTGATGTTTCACTATGGTAATTTAGATATGGGATTTTGAGTCTGACCACCATGATCGGGGAAGACCCAGTTCTGTCCATCAAAATACCACCCGAACTGCCCATCTTGTGGCCGTCTTTTTTCTGCAATGTTCATTTTTGCGAGTATTTTTATCCTAGCAATAATTTCATTGCTTATTTCGCAGGGTGGTGAGGGAATAAAATAAAGTTTCCCATCAACACGTAGCCTGATTTTAATCCCCTGTTTTGTCGGTTCAATATGTATATCTGATGAGCGTTTATGTATGGCTGTTTTTAGTAGATTATCAACAAAATCAACTGCGGGTGATGCATTGTTTAACTGTTCGAGCACTTTAGGTTGATAATCAACAGTTTCTTCTTGTACTTCATGAATTGCTTTATTGAAATAATGGTCAATTTTTTCTTTTGGCCAAATATCGTAACAAACAGGAACACTCGCGATAAACTTTAAAGTAGCAATTAAATTATCATCAGGTTTTTTTGCTGTTGCAATGGAAAGCCGCTTTTGATTGTAATCAACAATAATCATATAGTGTCTATCACATATATTTTTTAGTTCTTTAAAAATAAATTGGATTTCTTTTGATGAGTTCATGGTTTTCCTTAATTAAAAGGTAAATGTCTTTTCACATAATAATTTTAATTTTGCATTATTTTTGCTGTCGCAAATAACATTCCATTGGAATGGATTGTTATTTTCAGGAATAGTAGGTGTTAATGTGACATCAAGATTTGACAATGACTTGCTTCCGGTAAATTTAATAATGCCAGATTTCACATCTAGTTTACTGATGTATTTACCCGTTGTTCCATTTGGAATATTATCAGTGCCACTATTGCACTGTGATAAACTACCTTGATTAAAGCTACATATTTCGACGCTATTTTTATAAGGAAGTACCATTTGTAGTACATCGGTAATAGCCGCTTTTTGCATGTACCCTTGATATCCTGGGATCGCTACTGCACTGAGTATTGATATAATTGCGATGACAACCATAACTTCGATAAGAGAAAAGCCTTTCTGATTCATAATACAAACCTCCGTTGTTAAGTGAGCTTTTATCATATTTCTATTTTTTAACTAAACTTAGCTATTAACATTGTTGATACAAAGCGCTTTGTAAAATCAATTTGCAATTAAAATATATTACATATTTTTTGCGAAGGGCTTCACAGAGGTGTCGGTAATTTAAAGTATTGTTTGGATTATTTTATTAAATAGTAGAGAATTGATTTTTTAATCATAATGTAATTAAGCGCTAATAATTTATAATTTCTATTAGCGCTTAATAAATAAACTGATTATTTGTATATTTGGTTTTTATAACGTTGCCAATCAAAAAATGGGCCAGGGTCTGTTTTTCGGCCTGGGGCAATATCGCTGTGGCCAGTAATGTTGCTTTTAATTAATGGGTATTCGGTAATAAGTAATTGAGTTAAATGACTTAGGGACTGATATTGTTCTTCAGTAAATGGCTCAAAATCGGTTCCTTCAAGTTCAATACCAATAGAGAAATCATTACATTTGTCTTTACCTTGGTAGTTAGATTGGCCTGCGTGCCAAGCTCGCAAATGAAAAGGAACATATTGGATAATGCTGCCATCACGGCGGATTAGGCAGTGGGCGGAAACGCGAAGGTGTTTGATCTCGTCAAAAAATGGATGATCTTCAGGGTTCAAAGTACCTGTAAATAGCTGATTAATATAAGAACCACCGAATTGACCTGGGGGCAGGCTAATATTATGAATGACCAAAAGAGAAGGTATAGTATCTGTCGGGCGCTCATCATGATGTGGCGAAGGGATATGAGTCACATTATTTAGCCAACCATTATGTATTTTCATATCATTATCCATAGTATTCTCTTTTCTTTTTTTTGTTAACACTCGTGATTTGCAAACGAAAAGATTAGCATAGATAAGACAAAACGAGTGTATATTTGGAGCTAAAAATGGCGATACGACGTTATGATGAACAGCGAAGACGAGAAATTCTTCTTGAACGATTAGATGTTGATATCCCTTTTATGGTGGGTATCGCTTTAAAAGAGGATTTAGGTCAATCTATTGATTATAAAAAAGATATTACAGGCCAGTTGTTGAATGCAAACACACAAGCTAGTGCTCGGATTATTACTCGGGAGCATGGCGTATTCTGTGGAAAACAATGGTTAGATGAAGTATTTCGTCAACTTGGTGGTCAAGTTAAAGTTGATTGGAAAGTTCGAGATGGCGAAGCGGTTACGCCTAACCAAGTGTTATGTGAGATGAATGGTCCATCACAAGTCCTCTTGACGGGGGAGCGTACTGCTTTGAATTTTATTCAAACCCTTTCTTCCGTTTCAACCGTGACTGCTGAATATGTGAAGCAAACTTTAGGCACAAGGGCGAAATTACTTGATACGCGTAAAACTATACCAGGCTTGAGGTCAGCTTTAAAATACGCAGTATTAATGGGAGGCGGGTTTAATCATCGCTTAGGTTTGTCTGATGCATATTTAATAAAAGAGAATCATATTATATCGGCAGGTTCAGTAGAACGCGCTGTTGAATTAGCTCGCGAGGCTCACCCAGATGTTCCAATCGAAATTGAAGTTGAAAGTTTAGATGAATTATTACTGGCTTTAAAAGCACAAGCCGACATCATTATGTTAGATAATTTTACCCCAATTATGATGAAAGAGGCTGTGGTGTTAACCGCGGGGAGAGCGGCACTTGAGGTTTCAGGGAATGTCACATTAGAAACGATAAAAGAATTCGCAGAAACAGGGGTTGATTTTATTTCTGTTGGCGCATTAACCAAGCATATTAAAGCTATGGATTTATCTATGCGTTTTATTGATAGAAACGTGTAATTTGATCGAGGTTAAAAAATAGGAGCGCAAAAAGTATTTTGTTGCTCCTTAGTCACCTAACCTATGACTTTGCTTTTTCTTATTCACTCATAAATTGAAATATTGTAGTGCTATTTTGTTTTCTATATCCACGTAATTCTATGATAACAAAGTAAATTTTCATGCTTTTTTATCTATATTGATTTCAGTTAAGTTTGGTTTTGTTTCCGTAACAAAAAAACAACATATTGATAGTCTTGCATCGTAAGATATTCATTTTAATTGATTAGTTGATTTTAAAGTCTATTTTTATGAATATAAATTCATTTAATTTAATGCTTTATCGCTTCAGTTTTTAATTTTTAGCATAAAAATTCGATTTTAATGTTAAAGCAGTTTGCATTAAATTGCTTATTTGGTTATCAATTTATGCTAAATTTTAAAAAAAATTGTTAAGATTTGCAGGATTTTATGATTTAGCGCAAGGTCTTTATGGACAGATAGTGAATACTTTGTTACTTTATTAATCCATAAATAAATTGGTATTACCAATTAACACTGGGTAATACGTAATCAATAATTACTCACTCATGAATATGGCAGATTATGACTTACGGTAAAATTCGCCAACCAAAGTTATCAGATGTAATAGAGCAGCGTCTTGAACATCTTATTTTCGAAGGGACGTTACGCCCTGGCGAAAAGCTGCCTCCTGAGCGTGAACTGGCAAAACAGTTTGACGTATCTCGACCATCAGTGCGTGAAGCAATTCAAACATTAGAAGCGAAAGGGCTTCTATCTCGCCGCCAAGGCGGCGGTACGTTCGTTCAAAAAAAAATGTGGCAAAGCTTTAGCGAGCCTTTAGCTCAGCTACTTGAAGGTAATCCCGAATCTCAATTTGATCTTCTTGAAACTCGCCATGCCCTTGAAGGTATTGCTGCTTATTATGCAGCTCTTCGCGGTACAGAAGAGGATCTTGAACGAATTCGTCAAAGTTATGAATTAATTAAGACAGCGCAAGAAGAAGGTGGCCTAGAAGCGGAATCAGATGCAGTTCTGCAATATCAATTAATTGTGACTGAAGCAGCTCATAATGTTGTTTTATTGCACTTATTGCGTTGTATGATCCCGATGTTAGAGCAAAACATTCGTCAGAATTTTGAGTTCTTATACACCCGTAAAGAAATGTATAAAGCAGTTAGTGAACATAGGGCTCAAATTTTTACCGCTATAATGGCAAGAGAGCCTGAAAGAGCGCGCGAAGCTTCTCATCGTCACTTAGCCTTTATAGAGGATTTGTTGTTGGATATTAGCCGAGAGCAAACCCGCAGAGAGCGTTCTTTACGTCGATTGCAGCAACACCCTGATTTGAATTAGTAATATAGAATCTGACTGCTGCGTCTATATTACTGTGAAAGCTCTATTTGAGAGTTAAAGCGGCAACTACATTAGGGCCTATCTTCCCGCTGTTTTGTAAGTTGGAAAATAGCAGGAAGATAGGCTCCATATAAACATATAAAATAGATAACAGATAAGGAATACACCATGTCAGATATGTTAAAAAATGACGTGGATCCGATTGAAACTCGCGACTGGCTACAGGCGATTGAATCGGTCATCCGTGAAGAAGGTGTTGATCGTGCTCAGTTTATTATCGAACAGGTATTAAGCGAAGCACGTAAAGGCGGTGTAAATATTGCCGCTGGTGCATCTGGTCGTTCTGATTATATCAACACAATTGCGGTTGAAGATGAGCCAGCATACCCTGGGAACATGGATTTAGAGCGCCGTATTCGCTCAGCAATTCGCTGGAACGCAGTAATGACCGTTCTACGTGCATCTAAAAAAGACTTGGAACTGGGCGGCCATATGGCTTCTTACCAGTCATCAGCAACTTTATATGAAGTGTGTTTTAACCACTTCTTCCGCGCTCATAATAACAATGATGGCGGTGATTTAGTATTTTTCCAAGGCCATATCTCTCCAGGGATTTATGCACGTGCTTTCTTAGAAGGCCGTTTAACTGAAGAGCAAATGAATAACTTCCGTCAAGAAATTGGTGGTAATGGTCTGTCTTCTTATCCACATCCTAAATTAATGCCTGACTTCTGGCAGTTCCCAACAGTATCAATGGGTCTGGGACCAATTAATGCTATTTATCAAGCTAAGTTCCTAAAATACCTTGATAATCGTGGGTTGAAAGATACATCTGCACAGCGTGTCTATGCATTTCTTGGTGATGGTGAGATGGATGAGCCAGAATCTAAAGGTGCAATTACTATCGCAACGCGCGATAAGTTAGATAACTTAGTGTTCGTTATTAACTGTAATCTGCAACGTCTGGATGGTCCAGTTACAGGTAACGGTAAAATTGTTAACGAGTTAGAAGGTATCTTCAGTGGCGCCGGCTGGCAAGTTATTAAAGTGATGTGGGGCGATCGTTGGGACGAACTGCTGCGCAAAGATACCAGTGGCAAGCTTGTTCAACTGATGAACGAAACCCTAGATGGTGATTATCAAACCTTTAAATCACGTGATGGTGCATACGTTCGTGAGCACTTCTTTAATCGTTACCCAGAGACCGCTGCATTAGTTAAAGATATGACTGATGATGAAATTTGGGCGTTAAACCGTGGTGGTCACGATCCTAAGAAAGTGTATGCGGCATTCCAAAAAGCGAAAGAAACTAAAGGCAAACCAACTGTCATTTTAGCTCAAACCATTAAAGGTTATGGTATGGGTGAAACGGCGGAAGGTAAAAACATCGCGCACCAAGTGAAAAAAATGAACATGGATGGCGTTCGTCATTTCCGTGATCAATTCAATGTGCCTGTGGCTGATGATCAAATCGAAAAACTGCCATACATTACTTTCGAAAAAGATTCCGAAGAATACAAATATTTGCATGAGCGTCGTCAAGCTCTTGGTGGTTATCTGCCAGCTCGTCGCACTCACTTCGATGAAAAATTAGAAATTCCTGCATTGTCAGATTTCAGTCAATTACTTGAAGAGCAATCAAAAGAAATTTCAACCACTATCGCGTTTGTTCGTGCGTTAAATGTGATGTTGAAAAATAATTCTATCAAAGAGCGTTTAGTTCCAATTATCGCTGATGAAGCGCGTACTTTTGGTATGGAAGGTCTGTTCCGTCAAATTGGTATCTATAGCCCGAAAGGTCAACAGTATACTCCACAAGACCGTGAGCAAGTTGCATACTATAAAGAAGATGCAAAAGGCCAAATCCTGCAAGAAGGTATCAATGAGTTGGGTGCGGGTTCATCTTGGTTAGCGGCTGCAACTTCATACAGCACTAACAATCTGCCAATGATCCCATTCTATATCTATTACTCAATGTTTGGTTTCCAACGCATTGGTGATCTGATGTGGGCTGCGGGTGATCAGCAAGCGCGTGGTTTCTTAATTGGTGGTACTTCTGGTCGTACAACCCTCAATGGTGAAGGTTTACAACACGAAGATGGTCATAGCCATATTCAGTCACTGACAATCCCTAACTGTATTTCTTATGACCCAGCATTTGCTTATGAAGTTGCTGTCATTATGCAAAACGGTTTAGAGCGCATGTATGGTGAAAAACAAGAGAACGTGTATTACTACATCACCACGTTGAATGAAAACTATCACATGCCAGCAATGCCTGAAGGTGCAGAAGAAGGTATCCGTAAAGGTATTTACAAGTTAGCTTCTGTTGAAGGTAGTAAAGGCAAAGTTCAGCTGTTAGGTTCTGGTTCTATGATGCGCCATGTACGTGAAGCGGCTGATATTCTGTCTGCTGAGTATGGTATTGGCTCTGATGTATATAGCGTGACTTCATTCACTGAATTGGCTCGTGATGGCCAAGACTGTGAGCGTTGGAATATGCTGCATCCATCTGAAACACCACGCGTTCCATACATTGCACAAGTGATGAATGATGCGCCAGCAGTTGCTTCAACTGATTATATGAAACTGTTTGCTGAACAAGTACGTACTTATGTACCTGCAAGTGATTACCGTGTTCTGGGTACAGATGGTTTTGGCCGTTCTGATAGCCGTGAAAACCTGCGTCATCATTTCGAAGTAGATACCAGCTATGTGATCGTTGCAGCGTTAGGCGAATTGGCGAAACGTGGTGAGGTTGATGTTAAAGTCGTTGAAGAAGCGATCAAAAAATACAACATCAACCCAGAAAAAGTTAATCCACGTTTGGCATAAGAGGTAAAAATCAATGTCTATTGAAATTAAAGTGCCAGATATCGGTGCTGATGAAGTTGAAGTCACCGAAGTGATGGTTAAAGTGGGTGATAAAGTAGAAGCTGAGCAATCATTGATCACTGTTGAAGGTGATAAAGCTTCTATGGAAGTCCCATCTCCACAAGCGGGTGTGGTAAAAGAAATTAAAATTGCGGTTGGTGATAAAGTCGCAACAGGCAAACTAATCATGGTATTTGAAGCGGAGGCGGGTGCAGCAGCACCTGCTCCAGCACAAGAACCTGCTGCTCCCGTAGCAGCACCAAGTGCAGCAGAATCGAAAGATGTTGCTGTACCTGATATCGGTGGCGATGAAGTTGAAGTCACTGAGATCATGGTCAAAGTGGGCGACACTGTGACTGCTGAGCAATCTTTAATCACTGTTGAAGGTGATAAAGCCTCAATGGAAGTGCCTGCGCCATTCGCAGGTACGGTTAAAGAAATCAAAATCGCGACTGGCGACAAAGTAAAAACTGGCTCGCTTATCATGGTCTTTGAAGTGGCAGGTGCCGCACCAGCTGCGGCTCCTCTTGCACAAGCCGCTGCAACAGCGACTCCAGCAGCTTCTGCAATTAAAGATGTTAATGTTCCTGATATCGGTGGTGATGAAGTTGAAGTCACCGAAGTGATGGTGAAAGTGGGTGACTCCGTTTCTGCGGAGCAATCAATCATTACGGTTGAAGGCGATAAAGCGTCAATGGAAGTGCCTGCACCATTTGCAGGAACCGTTAAAGAAATTAAGATTGCGACTGGCGATAAAGTGAAAACTGGCTCGCTTATCATGACCTTTGAAGTGGCAGGCGCAGCACCGGCTGCGGCACCAGCAGCTCAACCGTCTGCTCCAGCGGCAGCACCAACACCAGCACCAGCGGCCTCAGCTTCAACTAAAGCTGCTGATAGCAAAAATGAATTTGTTGAAAATGATGCATACATTCATGCTACACCTGTAATTCGTCGCTTAGCGCGTGAATTTGGTGTGAACTTAGCGAAAGTGAAAGGTACAGGTCGTAAAGGCCGTATTCTGCGTGAAGACGTTCAAGCTTACGTGAAAGATGCCGTGAAACGTGCAGAAGCGCCTGCAGCAGCAGGTGGCGGCTTACCGGGTATGCTACCGTGGCCGAAAGTGGATTACAGCAAATTCGGTGAAGTTGAAGAAGTTGAGCTGGGTCGTATCCAAAAAATCTCTGGTGCTAACCTGAGCCGTAACTGGGTCATGATCCCGCATGTAACGCTGATGGAAGAAGTGGATACCACTGAAGTTGAAGAATTCCGTAAGCAACAAAATAAAGAAGCTGAAAAGAAAAAACTGGATGTGAAAATCACACCGTTAGTTTTTGTCATGAAAGCCGTTGCTCGTGCTCTGGAAGAAATGCCACGCTTTAATAGCTCTATTTCTGAAGATGCGCAGCGCTTGTTCCTGAAAAAATATATCAATATCGGTATTGCAGTAGATACACCGAATGGCTTAGTTGTTCCTGTCTTTAAAGACGTAAACAAAAAAGGCATTTTAGAGTTATCTCGCGAGCTGATGGAAGTTTCTAAGAAAGCGCGTGCAGGTAAACTGACAGCGTCTGATATGCAAGGAGGCTGCTTTACGATTTCCAGCCTTGGTGGTATCGGAACAACCAGTTTTGCACCAATCGTGAATGCTCCAGAAGTTGCCATTATGGGGCTGTCACGCTCTTCAATGAAACCTGTTTGGAATGGTAGCGAGTTTGTTCCTCGCCTGATCCTGCCAATGTCACTGTCCTTTGACCATCGCGTTATCGATGGCGCAGATGGAGCTCGCTTCATCACCCTAGTAGGGCAATTAATGAGCGATATTCGCCGTTTAGTGATGTAAATAATAAGACCGGCGAATGAGCCGGTCTGTTTTATTTAGGCTGAGGCAGAATTTTTTGCTGCTGCTACGAAAGGTTGGGAGTTACATCACGAAATGAGCCTTTTCAGGGTGTTAACAATTCTGTAAACTGCTCTCGGTGTGTACTTTCCCAGTGGAAGATCGTTTATTCAGCGGTACTGCTGGACAAAACAAAAAGAGGTCATGATGAGTACTGAAATTAAAGCCCAAGTCGTAGTGCTTGGAGCAGGCCCTGCAGGTTATTCTGCGGCTTTCCGTTGCGCTGACTTAGGTTTAGAAACTGTTTTAGTAGAACGTTATTCAACCCTTGGTGGTGTTTGTTTAAACGTTGGCTGTATCCCTTCTAAAGCTTTACTCCATGTTGCAAAAGTGATCGAAGAAGCAAAAGCTTTAGCTGAACATGGTATCGTTTTTGGTGAGCCAAAAACTGACATTTCCAAAGTTCGTTTATGGAAAGAAAAAGTGATCAATCAGCTAACAGGTGGTCTAGCTGGTATGGCGAAAGGCCGTAAAGTTAACGTGGTTAATGGCCTAGGTAAATTCACTGGTGCAAATACACTGGTTGTTGAAGGCGAAAACGGTAGCACAACTATCAACTTCGATAATGCAATCATTGCAGCGGGTTCACGTCCAATTCAATTACCATTCATTCCTCATGAAGACCCACGCATTTGGGATTCAACTGATGCGTTAGAGCTGAAAGAAGTTCCAGAGCGTCTTCTGGTTATGGGTGGGGGTATCATCGGTTTAGAAATGGGTACTGTGTATCATGCACTGGGTTCTCAAATCGATGTAGTTGAAATGTTTGACCAAGTCATCCCAGCGGCTGACAAAGATGTGGTTAAAGTATTCACTAAACAAATTAGCAAGAAATTCAACCTACTGTTAGAAACTAAAGTGACCGCAGTTGAAGCGAAAGAAGACGGTATTTATGTTTCTATGGAAGGTAAAAAAGCTTCCGCAGAACCACAACGTTATGATGCGGTATTAGTGGCTATCGGCCGTGTTCCTAACGGTAAAAACTTAGATGCAGGCAAAGCAGGCGTTGAAGTTGACGATCGCGGCTTTATCCATGTGGATAAACAAATGCGCACTAACGTGCCACACATCTTCGCTATCGGTGATATTGTTGGTCAACCAATGTTGGCTCACAAAGGTGTTCATGAAGGTCACGTTGCAGCAGAGGTTATCTCTGGTCTGAAACACTACTTTGACCCGAAAGTGATTCCATCTATCGCTTATACTGAGCCAGAAGTTGCTTGGGTTGGTTTAACTGAGAAAGAAGCGAAAGAGAAAAATATCAGCTACGAAGTTGCGACTTTCCCGTGGGCTGCATCAGGCCGTGCAATTGCATCTGACTGCTCAGAAGGTATGACTAAATTGATTTTCGACAAACAATCTAACCGTGTTATCGGTGGGGCTGTTGTCGGTGTGAACGGTGGTGAACTACTGGGCGAAATCGGCCTAGCAATTGAAATGGGCTGTGATGCTGAAGATTTAGCATTAACTATCCATGCTCACCCAACACTGTATGAATCAATCGGTATGGCTGCTGAGATTTACGAAGGTAGCATTACTGATTTGCCAAACGCTAAAGCGAAAAAGAAAAAATAATTTTCTTTAATCGCATAGATAAACAGTATCTCTAGTATGCTGTTTATCACCAAGGCGAATTGAAGCCAATGTGGAAACACGTTGGCTTTTTTTATATTTGCCTAAAAATAAAGGCAAAGCTTTATTTAATTTATTAATGCTTATTTCTAGTCATTAACTAAGCAATTTAATGTTTTTAATATAATTATTTAACTCTGAATTTTTGATGTTTTAATCAGTCGGTTAGGAAAATAAATTAACATATTTGAAAGGAACATAAATGAAATTAAAAATGGTAAAGGCTAAAATATGAAAATAGAACTGAGTTTACTGGAAGACGCTATAGTCACCATTTTCAATGAAATGAAAGAACAAGGAGTGGATAACATAGACTGAGATGCAGATTTTTATTGGAATGTACCTTCTGAATCTGTTTATGATATTTATAATGAGCCTACTTAGTTGGATATTGAGCAATTAGAAGCTGACTACGAGATATTATGTAAAGCTAAAGAAAAGGAACTACTAGTAAAATATAACTTAACGAATATATCTGTCATTCTTCGTTACTTAGCAGAAAAACATTCAAGTTAATTATATAGTTTAAGTCGGTAAGTTTTGGAGGCACAACTTACTGATTATAAAGCACACTTTAAACCAGTTTCATCCTTGATCTCGGCTTGTAACTTATTATGATAAAACAAATCTGAATCACTCATATAAATACACTCACTATCATGCAACTAAAACCAACTGCAATTTTAATTCACGTGCCTGATGTTCAAGCGGATTTGGCTTGGTACCAGTGAGCTTTTCCACAAGCAAGGGCAGAGTATTTGCCTGATTTCGATTTTACGTTACTGCATGTGGGGGACTTCACGATAGAAGTGGTGCAAGCTGATGAAAAAGTCAGCGAAGGCAAAAAAGGCACTGTACGTTATTGGCGAGTTGATAATTTTGATTTGGCTTTTGAACATTTCACTCAGTTAGGTGCAAAACGGTATCGAGAGCCGATGTTAATAGATGGTAACAACAGAATGTGCCAGCTTGAAGATCCATTTGGTAATTTAGTTGGGTTAAAAGGTCAATAAAAACAATTAAAAATTTAAAAAAAATTAAAACCAATCGCAATGATTTACCTTATCAATTAGTAATATAAATAAAACTACGATAAAAAATATAATTTGTGATTGCTGATGAAAAAAGGCACTAATTAGGGTGCTTTAAATTCCTAAATGCATTATAAAAAGTATGGTTTTATCAGTTTTTGTAATGATAAATAGTATCTTAAACTGGAAAATCACTCGTAATTAAGTGTTAAGGCATGAAGTTAGTAGATAAATGTTGCTTTCTTGTGAATGAATTAACATTACGTTTAAATTCTGCTATGCTGAGAGCCCGAAGCTGGGCATAATTTTACTGCTATTGAGATTATGCGAGCAAATTCCTCTGACCTGGCACCGGATGATAATTTTGTCAGTATGGTGCAGACAGCCGGGTATATAAATAACAAAGAAGCGAGGAGAACGTCGTGCTAGAAGAATACCGTAAGCACGTAGCCGAGCGTGCCGCTCAAGGGATTGTCCCTAAGCCATTAGATGCGTCACAAGTAGCTGCACTGGTAGAGTTACTGAAAAACCCACCCAAAGGTGAAGAAGATTTCTTGTTAGACCTGCTAACCAACCGCGTCCCCCCTGGTGTTGATGAAGCAGCGTATGTTAAAGCTGGATTTTTAGCCGCGGTCGCAAAAGGCGAAACTTCTTCCCCTCTTATCTCCCCTGAAAAAGCTATTGAACTGTTAGGCACCATGCAGGGCGGATATAACATTCATGCACTTATTGAAGCACTGGATGATACAAAACTCGCTCCTATCGCAGCAAAAGCCCTTTCCCACACGTTATTAATGTTTGATAATTTCTATGATGTAGAAGAAAAAGCGAAAGCGGGAAATGTGTATGCGAAACAAGTCATTGAATCATGGGCAGATGCGCAGTGGTTCAAAGAGCGTCCTGCATTAGCAGAAAAAATAACGGTGACGGTCTTTAAAGTCACAGGTGAAACCAATACGGATGATTTATCACCAGCACCTGATGCATGGTCTCGCCCAGATATTCCTTTACACGCATTAGCAATGCTGAAAAATGCGCGAGATGGCATTGAGCCTGATGATGCGGGTAACGTAGGTCCAATCAAACAAATCGATGCATTAAATAAAAAAGGCTTCCCACTCGCTTACGTTGGTGATGTGGTTGGTACAGGTTCTTCTCGTAAATCAGCGACTAACTCAGTGTTGTGGTTTATGGGTGACGATATCCCATTTGTACCAAATAAACGTGGTGGTGGTGTCGTATTAGGTGGCAAAATTGCGCCTATCTTCTTCAATACAATGGAAGATGCAGGGGCATTACCTATTGAAGTTGATGTTTCTAAACTAAATATGGGTGATGTCATTGATATTTATCCATTTAAAGGTGAAGTACGTAACCACGAAACCGGTGAGCTACTCGAAACATTTGAACTGAAAACGGATGTGTTAATTGATGAAGTGCGTGCAGGTGGTCGTATTCCATTAATTATCGGCCGTGGTTTAACGAGCAAGGCTCGTGAATCATTAGGTTTAGGTACGACTGATGTATTCCGTCATGCTAAATCTGTTGCACAAACCAATCGTGGTTTCTCATTAGCACAAAAAATGGTTGGTCGTGCTTGTGGTCGTCCAGGTATTCGCCCTGGCGAGTACTGTGAGCCGAAAATGACCTCTGTAGGTTCACAAGATACAACAGGGCCAATGACGCGTGATGAGCTAAAAGACTTAGCTTGCCTAGGTTTCTCTGCCGATTTAGTCATGCAGTCATTCTGCCATACGGCGGCATATCCAAAACCTGTTGACGTAACAACGCACCATACACTACCGGATTTCATCATGAACCGTGGAGGGGTTTCTCTGCGTCCAGGTGATGGGATTATCCACTCTTGGTTAAACCGCATGCTGTTACCGGATACAGTCGGTACTGGCGGTGATTCACATACGCGTTTCCCAATTGGTATTTCATTCCCTGCGGGGTCAGGTCTGGTGGCATTCGCTGCGGCAACAGGGGTAATGCCTTTGGATATGCCTGAGTCTGTATTAGTGCGTTTTAAAGGTGAGATGCAGCCGGGTATCACATTACGTGACCTTGTTCATGCTATCCCATTGTATGCAATCAAAGATGGCCTTCTGACCGTTGAGAAAAAGGGTAAGAAAAACATTTTCTCTGGTCGTATTTTAGAAATTGAAGGCTTACCAGAGCTGAAAGTTGAACAAGCGTTTGAGTTAGCGGATGCGTCCGCAGAACGTTCAGCGGCAGGTTGTACTATTAAGTTAGATAAAGCGCCAATTATTGAATACTTACAATCGAATATTGTTCTATTAAAATGGATGATATCGGAAGGTTATGGCGATCGTCGTACCATCGAACGTCGTATTAAAGGTATGGAAAATTGGTTAGCGGATCCGCAATTGCTTGAAGGCGATGCAGATGCAGAATACGCAGCTGTGATTGAAATTGACCTTAATGAAATCAAAGAGCCTATTCTGTGTGCACCAAACGATCCTGATGATGCACGCTTATTGTCTGATGTTCAAAACGAGAAAATCGATGAGGTGTTTATCGGTTCTTGTATGACTAACATCGGCCACTTCCGTGCAGCAGGTAAGTTATTGGATTCTCATAAAGGCCAATTACCAACACGTCTATGGGTTGCTCCGCCAACTAAGATGGACGCAGCACAATTAACCGAAGAAGGTTATTACAGCGTATTTGGTAAGAGTGGGGCGCGTATCGAAGTGCCAGGCTGTTCGTTATGTATGGGTAACCAAGCACGTGTTGCTGATGGTGCTACGGTCGTCTCAACGTCAACACGTAACTTCCCTAACCGTTTAGGTACTGGGGCGAACGTTTACCTCGCATCTGCTGAACTTGCTGCGGTAGCGTCACTGTTAGGTCGTTTACCAACACCGGCAGAGTATCAGCAATTTATGGATAAAGTTGACGAAACAGCTGCGGATACATATCGTTACCTGAACTTTGACCAATTATCACAATATACCGAAAAAGCGGATGGCGTGATTTTCCAAACAGCAGTTTAATGCGTTACTGCTGTTACGATAAAGACTCCTAATGTTAGGGGTCTTTTTTCTATCTATCTTATTCTTTTATCTATTCATTTTATTATCCACTTAAAGATACCCAGCAATTTTAATTAATTTCAAATCAATATTACGGCGATAAATAGACCTAATTACGTCCAATTCAGCTGTTCATCGTATTGGTTCTTCAATTTTCGTTCATTGCCTTGTAATACCACTCAACAAACCCGTTTGACTCGCGTTATACTGATTGTAATAAGGCTAAGAACAGAGGTATTGCACATGGACTACCAATTTTTCCAAGATATCACCGGAGCTATCTCCGCTAAATTCTCAATGGACCATGAGGCTATTGGATATTGGCTAAATGAAGAGGTTAAAAATGACCTTAGTCTGCTTGATACCATTGAAGAAAATTATGAAAACATTAAAGGCAGAGAAAAACAGTGGGAGCTGATTGGTCATGAATATACGCTGTTACTTGATGATGAAGAAGTTATGATCCGAGCGAACCAATTGTCATTTGAAACAGATGGCTTAGAAGAAGGTATGAGTTATTACGATAATGAAAGCGTTGCATTTTGCGGTATTGATGATTTTTTATTAATGTTAAAAGACTATCGAATTTTCATTATTGAAAATAGATAAAATATTTTTTTAGTGATTTATTTTGTATTTTAATGAATCATCGCTATTATTTACAGTACATAGCATGCCATTTAACTCTCTGTTTTAAAGTTAGATGTGGCGAGAACTGATATTGATGATGAGATCCAAAAGGACGTATATATGAATACTGATGATGTTACAGGCGCGTTGAGTGATGCAACGAGTTGGTTTGTGGCAAACCAAGATCTGTTAGTTCAGTATGCCGTAAATATCGTATCTGCCATTCTTATCCTTATTGTGGGTATGATGGTAGCTAAATGGGTAGGCCGTGGTTTACATCGTGTGATGACGATGAAAGGCATTGATGCTACAGTCAGTGACTTTTTATCTGCGATTGTGCGTTATACCATTGTTGCATTTACCTTAATTGCGGTATTGGGCAAAATTGGTGTACAAACGGCCTCTGTGATCGCCGTAATGGGTGCTGCGGGGTTAGCGGTTGGTCTAGCATTGCAAAATTCTCTCGGTAACTTTGCTGCGGGTGTATTGCTGGTGGTATTTAGGCCGTTGAAAGCGGGTGAATATGTAACTATTGGTGCAGTTGAAGGTACAGTGCAATATGTGCAGATTTTTTCAACGACCTTAAAAACTTCGGATGATCGTATTATTGTTATCCCTAATGGTAAAATCATAGCGGATAATATTATCAATACGACACGTGAGCCTAATCGCCGTCAGGACATTATCGTGGGTGTGGCTTATGATTCTGATATTGATGTGGTAAAAAAAGTCTTAGGTGATATTGTTGCAGCAGATGCTCGAATTCAGCATGACAAAGGAGTTACTATCCGTCTGCATGATATGGCTCCATCTTCATTAAATTATTTAGTTCGCTTCTGGACAACAAATGGGGATGCATTGCCTGTGTATTGGGATCTTTTGGAAGAGTTTAAACGTGCACTAGACAAGCACAACATTGGTATTCCATTCCCTCAAATGGATGTGCATCTTCACCAACAAAATGTATCTATCAAGTCAAATTCTGTAGAATAATATTTCTTTATCTTAAAAAGATGCGTCTATTTATAGATAGGCGCTTCTTTCATTTTTATTGTCTCATCCTCCCTAACTGGTAGTTTTAATACTCTAAACCTGTCTATAAGCCCGTCTTATGACCTATTAGAGTTAATCATTTCCACTAATAATATTTTATCATTAATATCTATGCATGATGATTGAATAATTAATTGGAATTTATGCATGTTTACGATTTATTTACAGGGGGCGCTATTAGGTGCCGCCATGATATTACCTTTAGGGCCGCAAAATGCTTTCGTATTGCAACAGGGGAGCAGAAAACAATTTCACCTGATGAGTGCATTATTATGCGCATTAAGTGATACTGTTTTAATCATTGCAGGTGTGTTCGGTGGCAGTGCATTACTCAGTCAGTCAGAAGCATTAATGCAATTAATTACATGGGCGGGTGTCGCGTTTCTTTTATGGTATGGCTATGGTGCATTTCGTACCGCGCTTAGCGCTGATGAGATTGTTATTCAGACAGAGCGCCGAGTGATTAGCAGATGGAAAGTGATTGTCACCTTGTTTGCCGTTACATGGCTAAATCCACATGTGTATTTAGATACTTTTGTTGTATTAGGGAGTATTGGTGGTCAATTAGAAGGTCAGCTACGTCCTTGGTTTACCGCAGGGGCTTTGACCGCATCCTTTGTCTGGTTTTTTGCATTGGCGATCTTAGCGGCATGGTTCTCACCAGTACTGAATAAGCCACGTTCTCAACGTTTAATTAACGTATTTGTTGGTTGTGTTATGTGGTTTATTGCAATTCAATTAGCGATACAAGGACTCAAGGGATTAGGTTTTTTGCCTGAATGACAATGTAATCTCAACTGAGAATAAATCCTTTTAATTTCTTATTATTCTTATCTGAACCTTTTGTTTGATGTGATACTGTTAAAGAGTATTGAAGGATAGTTTGTTATGAATAATCCTTTTTTTAGCAATTAATCATATTGTTGGGAGGTTCTGTGAAATTAAAATCTTTAGTTCTCGCTGCTATGGTGGCAGGTGCCGCGGTTCCAACCATGTCATTGGCTGACTCATTACCCAATGCGCCGCACATTACCACATCTGGAAATGCAATTGTGAAAGCAGTCCCTGATATGGCAACATTGACTATTTTGGTTCAAGTAACGGCAAAAGATGCGGCATCAGCTAAAGCTGGTGTAGATAAACGAGTTGCAGAATATTTCGAGTTTTTGAAAAAAAATGGTATTGAAAAGGAAGACATCAATGCTGCGAATGTTCGCACTCAACCAAAATATGATTATAGCAGTGTGAAGCAAAAATCAACGATTGAAGGTTATACAGCAACACGTTCTGTCGAAGTTAAAGTGAAAAAGTTGGATCAACTGAATACGTTGTTAGACGGTGCTTTAGCAGCAGGGCTTAATGAAATTAACTCAGTACAATTTGGCGTCGTTAATCCACAACAATACCGTGATGAAGCCCGCGCGCAAGCCATTCAAAATGCGACGGAACAAGCAAATGCATTAGCAAAAGGGTTTAATGTACAGTTAGGGCCTGTGTATAGTATTAATTATAATGCACCCGCAGCTGTGCCGTATCCTATGGCAATGAGAGCGTATGGCGGCAAAATAAAAGCGGCTGTTGCTCAAGATCTCAACATTGATGAGACCTATGAACAACAGAGTATTGATTTTAACGACCAAGTGGATGTGGTATTCGAACTGAAACGTTAGTTTTCAGATAGGATTTCCTCTTCTTGTTTTAGCATCTGGCGCCCCATTTTTAATAGGGCGTCAGTGACTTTCTTCATGGTGCGGCTTTCAGGTGCAAAGCGGTGCCAATACAACATGCGTCGTTGGCATAAGCCTGGCGTCAAATCAACGAGTTCACCATTCTCTAATTCGTCCGCTATCTGCAAGTGTGGGATCATGCAGCAAGTGGAGCCTTGTTTTGCCAGCTGCACGAAAGCTTCCGAAGAATTCACAATATGGCAAGGGACACTTCCCGGAGATAGGCCGAAGTTTTGCTGAACGAAAGCTTGGTGCATATCATCTAAATGGTCGAATGCAACGGCCGGGGCTTTAAGCAAAGAAGAGCGAGTAACGCCATCAGGGAAATATTTAGCGGCAAACCCCGGAGAAGCAACGAAAATATAGTCGAGTGCGCCGAGTTTATCGACTAAACAGCCGGGCAATGCTTGAGGTTGAATACTGATAGCGCCGACTACTTCACCACGTCGTAAGCGTTCTTGGGTTCGAGTTTCATCTTCAACTTGAATATTTAAACGAATAGGGCTATTGCCTAAAACAGGGTTTAAGGCAGGGAGAAACCATGTGGCTAAGCTGTCTGCGTTGACGGCAAGGGAAAGTAGCAAGGGAGTTGACCCACTATTCTCATCACCCAGCCATTGTTCTTCTAACAATTCTACTTGATGAAGCAGCGCTAACAGCTTTTGTCCTTGTTCAGTCGGATGGGGCGGAACAGTACGTACAAGTAAAGGTTGCCCAAACAAGTTTTCTAACTGCTTTATGCGTTGTGAAACTGCGGACTGTGTTATGCAAAGTTTTTGAGCTGCACGCTCAAAGCCACGTTCACGAATGACGGCATCCAGTGCTTGCAACGCGCGATAATCAGGGCGCTTCATCAAAAAGATCTCCTTGTTGTTATTCTATTGAGCACTATGCCATATTTTTAATCATAACACTTGAAAATATTATTATTGCGATGGCAAATCCTAAGAACGACCACACAAATGCAGTGAACAATACTGCAACTTATTTAATGTCCGGTATATACTAGATATTCATCACCTTAATCACGACTCAATTAAATAGCAAAAGGCATGAGCATGACTCAGGACGAATTAAAAAAAGCGGTAGGTTGGGCAGCGCTGGATTACGTTAAACCAGGCACTATTGTTGGTGTTGGAACCGGTTCAACGGCTTCCCATTTCATCGATGCATTAGCCACAATGAAAGGCCAAATAGAAGGTGCGGTTTCTAGCTCAGAGGCGTCAACGAAAAAACTGAAATCACTTGGTATCCCTGTATTTGACTGTAATGACGTTGATTCACTTGATGTGTATGTGGATGGTGCGGATGAAGTCGATCACCATATGAACATGATTAAAGGTGGCGGTGCTGCGTTAACGCGTGAAAAAATTGTTTCGGCAATTGCCAAAACCTTTGTTTGTATCGTCGATCAATCAAAATTAGTCGATGTTTTAGGGAAGTTTCCTCTTCCTGTCGAAGTTATCCCGATGGCGCGCAGCTATGTAGCGCGTGAGTTAGTAAAATTAGGTGGAACACCTGAATATCGCCAAAATGTGGTGACTGATAATGGCAATGTTATCTTAGATGTCCATAATTTAACTATTTTAGACCCCGTTGCATTAGAAAATACCATTAATGGCATTGCTGGTGTGGTGACCGTTGGCCTATTTGCTAATCGTGGTGCTGATGTTGTGCTGATGGGAACGTCTGACGAAGGTGTCAAAACGATCACGTTATAATTAAATATTGTAACGAGCAGAGAAATTCAGGTTACCTATAAGCCAGTAGATGAAATATCTACTGGCTATTTGTCAGTCCGATTTAGAGAGTTGAACGTAGTTGCCTCAAAGGTAGAAGTTAAATTGATTAACCAGTTTTATAAATATCGTTAATTTAAAATTTATTTTTGTTTTTTTTATATCCCGTTATTTTGGTGATATATGTCACACTAATGAGCATTGCACAGGAAAAATCCTTATTTTGTATTATAGCTCCTGATTTTCTGCCATTTAACTTCTTTTTCTTCACACTTTTTAGCATTCAGCAAGCAAACGGTTGTATTGATACTGCGCTATTTTTTGCTATGTTGGTATACGTTTCATAGTTCAAGGTTGTCGGATTGCAGGTGCCTTGAAGTATGGTAAGCAAATAGACGAGTTCATCTGTCATAAATTAAAGTACGTTCACGATAGGGTAGGGAAATGGTCAAGGTATCTTTGCAAAAAGACAAAATAAAATTTTTACTGCTAGAAGGTGTTCACCAAAGTGCGGTTGATAACCTGAAAGCAGCGGGTTATACCAATATTGAATATCATAAAAGTGCGTTATCCGACGAAGAATTAAAAGAAGCGATTAAAGATGCACGTTTTGTAGGTATCCGTTCCCGTACTCACCTTTCTGAAGAAATTTTCGCTGCGGCAGAGAAACTCGTTGCAGTGGGTTGTTTTTGTATTGGGACTAATCAGGTTGATTTAGATGCTGCGGCAAAACGTGGTATCCCTGTATTTAATGCACCATTTTCGAATACTCGTTCCGTTGCAGAAATGGTATTAGGCCAATTATTACTTTTACTGCGCCGTATTCCTGAAGCGAATATGCAAGCCCATCGTGGTATTTGGGAAAAACAAGCTAAAGGTTGTTTTGAAGCACGTGGTAAGCGTCTTGGTATTGTTGGATATGGGCATATTGGGACTCAGTTAGGGATCTTAGCTGAAGGCATTGGTATGAATGTATTCTTCTATGATATTGAAAACAAATTACCTTTAGGAAATGCAACTCAAGTTCGTTCTTTAACTGAACTCCTGAATATGAGTGATGTTGTTAGCTTGCACGTACCAGAAACACCGAGTACGAAGAACATGTTTGCTAAAGAGCAATTTGACCGCATGAAGCCGGGCGCTATTTTTATTAATGCTTCACGTGGTACTGTGGTTGATATTCCGTCATTAGCCGCAGCACTTGAAAGCAAACATTTATCTGGCGCGGCAGTTGATGTATTCCCAACTGAGCCGGCATCAAATAATGATCCAAATGATCCATTTGTGTCTGAGCTAATCAAATTCGACAATGTGATTTTAACACCACACATTGGTGGTTCAACAGAAGAAGCTCAAGAAAACATAGGGTTAGAAGTTGCAAGTAAACTGGCAAAATATTCAGACAATGGTTCAACATTATCAGCGGTTAACTTTCCAGAAGTTTCGCTGCCTGTACATACTGAAGATACTAACCGTTTCTTGCATATTCATGAAAACCGTCCGGGTATTCTTAATAGTATCAACCATGTATTCACTGAAAATAACATTAATGTGGTAGGCCAGTACTTACGTACTTCAGGCAATGTGGGGTATGTGGTCATTGATGTATTAATGCAAACACCAAACCAAACAGATGCAGCATTAGTGAAATTAAAAGAACTGCCAGGCACCATTCGTGCCCGCTTGTTGTTCTAATTCACTGTTACTATTCTAATTTTGCATGGCGCAGGTATTGATTACCAGCGCCATATTTTTTGTGGGGTAATAATTTCAGGTAACGGAATATCCCAATGTGCCACAGGAAGTTTGTCAACCTGTTGGCAGTCATGAGCAAACCCGATG
Organism: Providencia sp. Me31A; assembly: GCF_050487165.1. Lineage (NCBI taxonomy): Bacteria > Pseudomonadati > Pseudomonadota > Gammaproteobacteria > Enterobacterales > Morganellaceae > Providencia > Providencia sp. Me31A. The sequence goes on along the minus strand of NZ_JBKQGZ010000032.1, from coordinate 24,747 downwards.
GGATAAAACCCCATTTGTTGCCAATTCATGAGAGTTCTATCGTAAAAACCACCACCCATTCCTAGTCTCTGTCCTTGAGTATCAAAAGCGACCAGAGGGATAAGCATAACATCAAGTTGCTCAGGAGGAAGAACATCACGAACATCTAATGGAGGCTCATCAATATTAAAGCGATTTTTTACGAGTTGAGAGTCAGGACGGTAATGGAGAAACAGCAAATGGTGCGCGCAAGCAGGGTGTAAAACAGGAAGATAGACGTTCTTACCCAAGTTCCATAATGCATGAATTAGCGGTTTAGTATCGATTTCTCCATCGAAGGAAAGAAACAGTGCAATGTGTTTGGCTTGAATAATTTTAGGGTGCTGTAAGGCATTTCGCATGGCTTGCTGAGCTGCATTTTTTTGGTCTTCATCACTTAATTCGCGGCGGGTTTGGCGAATCAATCGGCGTATTTTTTGGCGCTGTGTTGAAAGTGTGTCTTGCATATAAATAACCTACAGTAAGCGGCGATAGGAAATAGCAATATTCAACTAGTATATAATAAGGCTATAAATAATGTAGGTAAATCATAGGAGGACTACTGATTGAAAATAAAGAAAGAATTAAATTGGGGGTCTCCAAGATGCCGTTGTAGGCTGTAACCCTTGAACCCTTGGTTCAAGGTGAACGCAGTTTTGCAGCCTTTAGGCTTCCTGAACGAATCAGGTATGCTCACCAGCGCAATAACCACATTCTGTTTGGTAGAAATATCGGCTCAGGGGACTCGCCCACTCACGCACATCTCAGAGAAATTTGGTTTGGTAACTTGTTGCTACTCAGTAATTTCATTGTACGAAACTAGATCTAAAATGCAACCTTAATTTTGTATATATTTTTATACTAATGTCTGATTAATAAGCTAATTTACTCTAAGGGCAATACTTGCCTCTCAGTAATTTTCACCTGATCATGCAACGCTTGCTCTATAGTATGTTGCAACATTTTTATCTTTTCTTCCATATTATATGCATAATCACGCGTTTTTGTTTTTTCTTGTGCTAATTCGTGACAGACGTTCAATGCAACGATAAAAATAAGTTGTTCCATATTAGTGACACCGCTTCTATCTTTCAAATTTTGTAAGCGCTGTTCTAATTCTTTAGCCGACTCAAGAAGGGCTTCTTTTTGTTCTGCAGGGCAGTTGACTCGCATTGAGCGCCCAAAAATTTGAATGTCGACAGGTTGTGCGGACATGATACCTCCATACTGAATAATACTCGCCATAAATACCATCATATTTGGCGCAATGAATAGATAAGACAAAAGCATACTGGTCTAGCGGCTACCCTTGATGGTAGCATATCACGAATCATAAGCTAACATGACGAATTCAGATGTCTATACAAAAATCTTTACCAAACTATGAAACACTGGACAAACTGTTACAACAGCACTCAATAGCACTTACCGCGGCTGAAATCCATGGTTTAATAACAGGATTGATCTGTGGTGGTAGCCGTGACCATAGCTGGCAAACACTTGTCCATGACCTTGCTAACGATGGTTTAGCATTTCCTCAAACTCTTGCACAGCCGATGCGTGATTTATTTGATATCACGTTTGAGTCTCTAGATGACAGTGAATTTGCATTTACTATGTTGTTTCCTGACGAAAATGCTTCTGTTTTTGACCATGCAGATGCATTAGCAGGCTGGGTTAATCACTTTTTATTGGGGATTGGTGTTGCTCAACCAAAGCTTGCTGATAAAAAAGAGATTGCTGAAGTGATTACCGATTTACGTAATATTGGTATGCTTGGTTATGATGAAGATGAAGACCAAGAAGAACTTGAGCAGGCTTTAGAGGAAGTTATTGAGTACGTTAGAGTAGCGGTGCAGCTGTGTTATATCGCTTTAGTCGAGCCAAATAAGGCCCCCACAGCGGTTGAGAATAATAAACCTATTCTTCATTAGTCGCTAATTTCTATCATCGAGTAGGGGATTTAGAGCTGGTATATCCAGCTTTAAGTTATTATCGCCAGTAAATATTGTTCACTAGCGCAATATTAGCAACGTAATAATTCAGATAATAAGGCAAAAACGGTATGAATAAACAGGAATTTATTTCTCGTCGTAACGCATTATTGGCACAAATGCAGTCAGGTAGTGCAGCAATTATTTTTTCTGCGCCACCAGCACAGCGCAATGCGGATTGTGAGTATCCTTATCGTCAACATAGTGATTTCCTTTATCTGACTGGGTTTAGTGAGCCAGAAGCAGTTTTAATACTTATCAAGAGTGATGAAAAACACAGCCATACGGTATTGTTTAATCGTGTTCGTGATTTAACGGCTGAAATTTGGTTTGGTCGCCGTCTTGGGCAAGAAGCAGCCCCTGAGAAATTGGGTATTGATAAAGCGCTACCGTTTGATGAAATAGAAGAACAGCTATACCAGTTACTTAACGGTTTGGATGTGGTTTACCACGCCCAAGGTGAGTTCGAATATGCGGATAAACTGGTTTTTGGTGCACTAGATATTTTACGTAAAGGCAGTCGTCGTAACTTGCGTGCCCCTCAGGCGGTGGTGGATTGGCGCCCAATGGTTCATGAAATGCGTTTATTTAAGTCGGAAGCGGAAATCAATACGATGCGGGAGGCTGGCCGGATATCAGCCCTTGCTCATATCCGTGCAATGGAAACTTGCCGACCTAATATGTACGAATACCAGTTATGTGGCGAGCTAGAACACGAATTTACCCGTCATGGAGCTCGTTTTCCTTCTTATAATTCAATTGTCGGGAGTGGTGAAAACGCCTGTATTTTGCATTACACCGAAAATGAATGCCAAATGAAAGAGGGGGAGCTAGTGCTCATCGATGCGGGCGCTGAGTTAGATGGTTACGCAGGGGATATTACACGTACATTCCCTGTGAATGGAAAATTTAGCCAAGCGCAACGAGAGATCTACGATATTGTGCTTAAGGCCTTAAATACCGCACTAGAGTTATACCGTCCGGGCACAAGTATTCACGAAGTCACTCGTCAAATCATTCGTATTAAAACGGAAGGTCTAGTAGCGCTAGGAATTTTACAAGGCGATGTGGATCAATTGATCGAAAACAAAGCATATCAAGCTTTCTTTATGCATGGTTTAAGTCATTGGTTGGGGTTAGATGTACACGATGTTGGTTTTTATGGTACTGACCGAGACCGTGTATTGGAGCCGGGTATGGTACTTACTATCGAGCCTGGTTTATATATTGCGCCGGATGCTGATGTGCCTCCTCAATACCGTGGCATTGGCATACGTATTGAAGATGATATTGTGATCACTGAAAACGGCAATGAAAACTTAACGGATTTAGTGGTAAAAGACGCCGATGACATAGAAGCGTTAATGCAACAGGCAAAACAGCGTTTAGGTTAGAAAATAGTCTTTAATAAAGGTAATGAACAGCGCATGAATGTGATCATCGTAGGGGGAGGAATGGCAGGTGCAACATTGGCACTGGCAATTTCATCTCTTAGCCAAGGAAAGTTATCGGTTTCATTAATCGAGGCCTCTTTACCTGAAGGTAAACACCCCGGATTTGATGCGCGTGCGATAGCGTTAGCTCATGGAACTTGCCAGTCCCTATCAAAAATAGGTATTTGGCAAGCTTTTACGGACTGTGTTACGCCCATTAATCATGTGCATGTTTCTGACCGAGGACATGCGGGTTTTGTCAATATTGATGCACAGGATTATCATATCGCGGCTTTGGGTCATGTGATTGAATTGCACGAAGCTGGGGCTCGCTTATTTTCGCTGCTACGTAAAGCGCCGGGGGTGACTTTATATTGCCCCGCCAAAGTTGAAAATGTTCAACGAATGCAAGACGCTGTGACGGTCACATTAGATAGTGGCGATACAGTGACAGGTGAATTGCTGATTGCGGCTGATGGCAGCCATTCCGCGATTGGCAATGCGTGTAATATGCTATGGCAACAAGATGATTACGGCCAAGTTGCGATTATCGCCAACGTTAAAACGGCAATTGACCCTCAAGGCCAAGCCTTTGAACGTTTTACTGAATTTGGCCCTCTAGCATTGTTACCCATGTCACAAGGGCGTAGCTCTTTAGTATGGTGCCATCATCAAGAACAGGCAAAAGACATCACGGCTTGGGATGATGAAACGTTTATTAGCAAGTTACAGCAAGCATTTGGCTGGCGATTGGGGAAAATTGTGATGGCGGGTAAACGCCATTGTTACCCCTTAGTGTTACGTAAAGCATTAAACCCAGTTAGTCACCGCGTTGTGTTAGTTGGTAATGCAGCACAAACTCTGCACCCTATTGCTGGGCAAGGTTTTAATTTGGGAATACGTGATGTAATGCAATTGGCTAAAATAGTGGTCGATGCACATACAAAACATTTGGATATTGGTAGCTATTCATTATTAAGCCAGTATCAACAAGTGCGTGCGCCAGATAGAGATAAAACTATCACTATGACGGATGGGTTAGTTCATTTATTCGCCAATCGTTGTATTCCCCTCATTGTGGGCCGTAATTTAGGCCTAATGGCAATGGAAATGTTGCCACCAGTCCGTGATGTTTTGGCGCGCCAAACATTGGGTTGGGTTACACACCAATAACCACGAAATAAAGAGGAACAAATAATATGCAATCATTTGATGTGGTTATCGCCGGTGGTGGTATGGTGGGGCTTGCCCTTGCCTGTGGTCTTGAAGGTAGCGGTCTTCGCGTAGCCGTTGTAGAAAATCACCCCCCTAAAGTCCCATTTTCAGCTACGGAACCCTATGCATTAAGGGTATCCGCCATTAATGCGGCCAGTGAAAAATTACTTACATACTTAGATGTTTGGCCATCGATTAAAGGTATGCGAGCTTCTGCTTATCACGGTATGGAAGTATGGGATAACAATAGCTTTGGTCGCATAACGTTTTCGGCACAAGAACAAAATTTAACGCATTTAGGCCATATTGTTGAAAATAATGTGGTGCGTGATGCTCTGTGGCAAAAAGCCTCACAATTAAGAGACGTCACTTTGTTGGCTCCCGCGACAATCAAGAAAGTTGTATGGGGTGAAAACGATGTTTTTATCACTTTAGATGATGAAAATATGTTAACAGCAAGGTTAGTCGTTGGTGCGGATGGGGCGAATTCGTGGCTGCGCAGCCATGCAGATATTCCATTAACCTTTTGGGATTATGAACATACCGCTTTGGTCGCCACCATCCGTACTGAGAAACTTCATGAAGGTGTTGCTCGACAAGCCTTTAATGGCGAAGGCATTTTGGCCTTTTTACCATTAAGCGACCCACATCTATGTTCAATCGTTTGGTCGCAAGATGCCACAGAAGCTGCGCGTCGCCAAGTGTTAGATAAAACTGACTTTAATAAAGAGCTTGCCGTGGCTTTTGATTTACACCTTGGTCTTTGCCAAGTGGAAAGTGACAGAATGACTATCCCATTAACAGGACGCTATGCACGGCAGTTTGCTGCACAGCGTTTAGCGCTGTTAGGAGATGCGGCTCACACCATTCATCCACTAGCAGGGCAAGGGGTGAACCTTGGTTTTATGGATGTGGCTATGTTAATGGGAGAAATTAAACGCTTACATCGTGAGGGTAAGGATTTTGGTCAATACCTCTATTTGCGTGACTATGAGCGTAGTCGTAAACATAGCGCTGCATTAATGCTCGCGGGAATGCAAGGTTTTCGTGAACTGTTTGATGGCAATAATCCAGCCAAGAAATTGCTACGCGATATTGGGCTAGTATTAGCCGATAGCTTACCGGGTGTTAAACCGCAATTGCTCAATCATGCTATGGGTTTATTTGATATGCCTAAATGGCTAGAACAGCTTCAATTGGAAGACGCACTCTAAGCGCCTATCTCCAAGGGCACAACATTAATTGTGCCCTTTTCCTGCCTTTATTTAGCGCCCTAAAATTTTAACCATTTCGTTATTTACTCTGCGAGATATTGGATGTTTTATTTTGTATTCTCTGACTGAGAAAAACTAATCACATTCACTTTTCGCATTAGTTTTTTTTATATTAATGGGTTGAATGTTTTTTATTATTTCATTGGGGTGGGTGATCGCGTGGCGATGTTTTACTCTATTTGCTCTCAAATGTTGGGGTTTTGAGTGATCATTCTCAATTATTTAACAAAAAGCACTGGAAAAGTCAGAGCGTAATCAGTAATACAGAAGGACAGTCGCCCTATTTTTTTTTATAGAATCGAACCGCGAACAGTGGTAGTTTTTTAAGTAAGTTATCGTTTGCGTCCGGTTAAAAATACCCGCGGATTAATCGTAAAAGGGGATTTTTACTGCGCAATCACCCTGTCATATTAATAATGTAAAGAGGGTATTCATGGTCAAGCAAACAACGTTATATGATGAACACATAGCCTGTGGTGCAAAAATGGTGGATTTTCATGGATGGATGATGCCGTTGCATTATGGCTCTCAAATTAATGAGCATAATTTCGTCAGAACTGATGCGGGTGTGTTTGATGTTTCCCATATGACTATTGTCGATCTACATGGTGAAGGCTGCCGTGATTTCCTGCGTTATCTTCTTGCTAATGATATCAATAAACTTACCGAGAAAGGCAAAGCTTTATACACAGGAATGCTAAATGCTTCAGGTGGCGTTATTGATGACCTGATTGTTTATTACCTTGAAGATGATTTTTATCGCCTTGTCGTGAACTCTGCAACGCGTGATAAAGATATTTCATGGATTGAGCAGCACGCCTCCGGTTATATCGTTGAAATTCGTGTTCGCGATGACTTAGCATTATTGGCCGTACAAGGCCCCCAATCTCAGCAAAAAGTGCATTCACTGTTAAGCGCAGAACAAAATAAAGCGATTGATGGCATGAAGCCTTTTTATGGCGTTCAAACTGGCGATTTGTTTATTGCCACCACGGGTTACACAGGTGAGAAAGGGTATGAAATTGCGATGCCAAAACAACAAGTTGTTGGTTTCTGGCATCAGTTATTAAAAGCAGGTGTTCACCCAGCAGGGCTTGGGGCGCGTGATACATTGCGCTTAGAAGCCGGCATGAATCTATATGGTCAAGATATGGATGAAAGTATTTCCCCTCTTGCTGCCAATATGGGCTGGACAATTGCTTGGAAGCCTGAAGAACGTCAATTTATTGGGCGGGAAGCATTAGAGAAATTACGCGAGCAAGGAACTGAAAAACTTGTCGGTATTGTAATGCGTGATAAGGGTATACTGCGTGCAGGGCAAGTTGTGCGCTTTACGGATGAATTGGGTAAACTGCAAGAAGGTGTGATCACTAGCGGTTCTTTCTCACCAACCCTTGGATTCAGTATTGCGCTAGCACGTGTCCCGAATGGAATTCAAGATAAAGCGATTGTTGAAATACGTCACCGAGAAATGCCAGTGGAAGTGGTTAAACCAGGCTTTGTCCGTGAAGGTCACAGCTTAATATAATTGGGGCTTCCCCGATGAGTAAATTTAAAAACTGAGAGGCTAATAATGAGCAATACACCAAAAGAATTACTGTATACCCGTGAACATGAATGGCTACGTGATGAAGGTAATGGTGAGTTTACCGTGGGTATCACTGAACATGCGCAAGAAACATTAGGCGATATGGTATTTGTTGATTTACCAGAGGTAGGAACCGTGGTGAGTGCAGGGGATGACTGCGCAGTGGTTGAATCGGTGAAAGCGGCTTCTGACATTTATGCGCCGTTAAGTGGTGAAATTGTCGCTGTTAACAGTGAATTAAGTGATTCCCCTGAGCTCGTGAATGAGCAACCTTATCAAGAAGGTTGGATTTTCCGTATCAAGGCATCGGATACCGCAGAGCTGGCAGATTTAATTGATGCGGCGGGTTATATCTCAATGATTGAAGCCGAAGAATAAAATCCTAGTCATATTTCTTCTTGTGGCGGTGTTGGCTTCGCGCATTCGCCCTAGTCACATACTGGCCGTATGCTCCTAGGGGCTCATTCGTTTGCCGCCTAGCCACAAGATGAACTATTTAAAGGATTGATAAAATATAATTAGTAAGAAACAAGAAACAAGAAACAAGAAACAAGAAACAAGAAACAAGAAACAAGAAACAACATCATTGATTTTTAGCGTTATCTCACAAGTTCCGTAACAACCGCCCTACAACTTATGCATAGCAGACAAAGGATGGGAACACAGATATGTCGATGTCACTGAGTCAATTAGAAAACCGTTCAGAATTTATTTCACGCCACATCGGTTCATCAGAACAACAAATAAAAACCATGTTAGACACCGTGGGTGCAACGTCATTAGATGCTTTGATGGACAAAATTGTTCCTAAAGCCATTTTACTTGCAGAGCCACCAAGAGTTGGTGGTGGAGCTACTGAACAAGAAGCTTTGGCGGAACTAAAAGCGATAGCCTCACTGAATAAGCGCTATAAAAGCTATATTGGTATGGGGTATGCCCCTGCGGTGCTTCCGCCTGTTATTTTACGAAACCTATTAGAAAATCCTGGCTGGTATACGGCTTATACGCCATATCAACCGGAAGTTTCTCAAGGCCGCTTAGAATCATTACTTAATTTTCAGCAGTTAACTATCGACCTGACTGGCTTAGAACTTGCCTCTGCATCGTTATTGGATGAGGCGACAGCCGCCGCTGAGGCGATGGCGATGGCAAAACGGATAAGCAAACTAAAAAATGCAGAGCGTTTTTTTGTTGCTGATGATGTTCATCCACAAACGCTTGATGTGGTAAAAACACGTGCGGGCACCTTTGGTTTTGAAGTGATTGTCGATAGCGCAGAAAAAGTCCTTGAACATGAAGGAATATTTGGTGCGTTGCTACAACAAGTAGGGACAACCGGGAACATCCACGATTACAGTGAGCTCTTTGCCGATTTAAAACAGCGCCAAATTATTAGTTGTGTTGCTGCCGATATGATGGCACTTGTGTTGTTGGCTGCGCCGGGTAAACAGGGCGCGGATATTGTATTTGGTTCAGCTCAACGCTTTGGCGTGCCCATGGGTTACGGTGGCCCACATGCGGCGTTCTTTGCTTGTCGCGATGAGTTTAAGCGTGCGATGCCGGGGCGCCTGATTGGGGTTTCACGGGATGCTGCCGGTAACACTGCTTTGCGTATGGCAATGCAAACACGCGAACAACATATTCGTCGGGAAAAAGCGAATTCGAATATTTGTACTTCACAAGTGTTGTTAGCCAATATTGCGGCCATGTATGCGGTTTATCATGGGCCACAAGGACTGAAAATAATTGCTGAACGTATCCATCGCTTCAGTTCTATTTTTGCTAAAGCATTAGCCGATGCAGGTTTCGCATCCCGCCATAAAACTTGGTTTGATACGCTCTGTATTGAAGTCGCTGATAAAACCGCAGTTTTAGCGCGAGCCGAGAAAGCCAAAATCAATTTACGTACAGATATCCACGGTGCGGTTGTTGTGACGTTTAGTGAAATAACGACTCGGCAAGATCTCAATGAATTGTTTGCGGTGGTAACGGGGGTTGAAACGAAACTGGATTTCGAAAAGTTAGACCAATCTGTCTCGATTTCAGAGCAAGCAATCCCAGCAGCAATGCAGAGAAACGAGGAAATTTTAGCTCATCCAAACTTTCATCGTTACCATAGCGAAACTGAAATGATGCGCTATATGCACAGCCTTGAGCGTAAAGATCTCGCACTCAACCAAGCCATGATCCCATTAGGGTCGTGCACGATGAAATTGAATGCCGCAGCGGAGATGCTACCCATTACGTGGCCAGAATTTGGTGAAATGCACCCATTCTGCCCACCTGAACAAGCCCAAGGCTATCATCAAATGATTGAGCAACTATCCCACTGGTTAGTACAATTAACGGGCTATGATGCCGTTTGTATGCAGCCTAACTCAGGAGCTCAAGGTGAATATGCGGGATTATTAGCTATTCGTCGTTACCATGAAAGCCGTCATGAAGGGGAGCGAAATATTTGCCTGATCCCGGCATCTGCACACGGTACGAACCCAGCTTCAGCGCATATGGCGGGTATGGAAGTGGTGGTCGTTCGTTGTGATGACGAGGGGAATATCGACTTAGCTGATTTACGTGAAAAAGCGCAACAGCATAGCGAAGTACTTTCTTGTGTTATGGTGACTTATCCATCGACACATGGGGTATACGAAGAAAGCATTCGCGAGGTTTGTGAAATCATTCATCAATATGGCGGCCAAGTTTACCTTGATGGTGCAAATATGAATGCTCAGGTTGGGTTAACGACGCCGGGCTTTATTGGTGCTGATGTGTCTCACCTGAATTTACATAAAACATTTTGTATTCCTCACGGTGGTGGTGGTCCAGGTATGGGGCCTATTGGCGTGAAAAAACACTTAGCGCCGTTTGTTCCTGGGCATAGCGTTGTTGAGCAAGAAATGCTGACTGATCAAGGCGCTGTTTCTGCTGCGCCATTTGGTAGTGCGTCTATCTTACCGATTAGCTGGATGTACATTCGCATGATGGGCTCTTATGGACTGCGCAAAGCGAGCCAAGTGGCGATTTTGAATGCGAACTATATTGCTAAGCGCCTTTCAAGCCGTTATGAAATTTTGTATACCGGTCAAGATGGTTATGTGGCTCACGAATGTATTGTTGACCTGCGTCCAATTAAAAAAGACACTGGCATTAGTGAGCTTGATATTGCTAAGCGTTTGATTGATTACGGTTTTCATGCGCCAACCATGTCTTTCCCAGTGGCGGGGACTTTAATGATAGAACCCACAGAGTCGGAAAGTATCACTGAAATCAATCGTTTCATTGATGCAATGCTAGCAATACGGGATGAAATTGACCAAGTGGTTAAAGGGGTATGGCCTCTGGACGACAACCCGCTAGTCAATGCACCCCACGTACAAACGGAATTAGCGCAAGAGTGGCCGCATAGTTATAGCCGTGAGTTGGCCGTGTTCCCAACGGCTCAAACGAAAGCTAATAAATATTGGCCAGCGGTTAAACGCCTTGATGATGTGTATGGCGATCGCCATTTGCACTGTTCATGTGTGCCAATTGAAGATTATATGTAAGATAAAAAGTAGCATTTGAAGTACTAAAATACTTTCATTTAGTGATTTGATAAGGCCTGATTCTGTGTTGAAGGGAATCAGGCCTTTTATTTAATGTATTAACTGACTGATTAGCTGGAATATTGAGTGATCCCCGTATAGCTTTCACCTTGATGAATTTTATCGACTTCACCCGTTGGCAGAGTGACTTGATAAACACCGCCATTTAGGTCAGAAACATACATTAACTGAGCAGATTTATCATAAGTAAGGCCAATAGTTTCTTTAAAACCACGACTGATGACTTTATGATTCTCTAGGCCATGAGCCGTCACATCTGCACAATTTAAACTATTACCATCCGGTTCTGCGCCTCTATCTGTCCAATATAAAATATTGGCTTCTTCATCAAGTAAGAGGTCAATGGGTTCAGGTAAGTTATTGAGCAGTAATTCAATATCTGTTCGACTAGCGGGGGATTGATGCGTTATAGGAACAAGCGGCATTCTGAATAATCGGCCTACGTTTCCTTTTGGCGCTCCTTTTTGTGTCCAGTAAATCCAATTATTTGGGATATCTAATGTGATGCCGACACATTGGTCTAATATATCAACATTGTCTTTTTCATTTCTAGGTCTTGCAAGGTGAGTTTGTATATCGGAGCCATCTATTCGGCAGGATGAAATTTTTCCGCCTTCTCGGTCACACCAATACAATCTTTGATTATTTAAATCTATTTGTAATTGCTTTGGCGTTCTAATTTCTCCATTACCTACTAGCATCTTTCGGCCACTGCCATCAAAGTTCATTACATTGATGGAACCGTCATCAGCCTCATAATCCTCTCCCATATTACTCCAATAAATTAATCGGTGTGTATGATCAACAGCAATGCCGTCGGGGGTCCCACCAAGGTTTTCGATAAGGTGAGTCATTTTATGGGTTGATTTATTGAATTGAGTAATGGCAGAAGAGTGAACATCAAGTAATAACAAATAAGGGTATGAATTATCATGGCTTTTTGACATGTATCACCTCATTGAAATAAATTAATTAGGGTAGTTCATATAATGTCTATCTAAAATATAATAAATGATTAGGAAATTATTGATATATTTTAAATATAATTAAATGTTTGATGTTTTACATGTCGGGAAATAAGAAAAGTATAGAAATTGCTTTCGCGTCTATTTTTATTTTCTAATATGTTACGAAGAAAATAATAACGGCTGGTTGAAGATACGCTGAAAATAACTCTTTTTACGAGTGATTTTCAGCGTTTTATAGCATTCAGATTACAGCAACCAACCTTTTTGCTGGGCAAGTTCTAATTGTACTTTCAACTGTTGATAAAATTCAGGGAGAATTTGTTTAATGTAATCACATTTACTGAGCACTTGTTCAAGACGGATGTGATTTTCAACCCAGCTTTGTCCTTGATTATGCAAATTCATCAGCATAGGCATAGCCCTATCGATTGCATTTGCATAGACAGACTCAGGCGTTTCTAATGCATCATACTCATTCCACAATGCTAAAAGAGTCTCAGCCTGCGGGCTAGGTAATAAGTTAAAGATACGATTAGCCGCTTTAACCTCTTCTTCATGGACAGCATCGCGAGCTGCATTATCAAACACCAGCACATCACCTGCGTCAATTTCGACAATATCGTGGACTAAAGCGAGTTTAATCGCATGTTCGATATTTATCTCTTTGACATAAGGGGCAAAACTCATGGCTGCAACGGCAAATTGCCAGCTATGTTCTGCGGTATTTTCCTGACGTTCACGATTAAGTAATTTATTTTTGCGATAAACACTTTTGAGCTTATCTAGCTCCATTAAAAATTGGACAACTTCGGTAAAAGCCCCAAAATTTACCACCTCAACGGGCTTGTTACCTAATGCAGATGACATAAAAAACCTCAATTAATTTTCTTCTAATGAATAAGGGAGCGGAGTAATGGTTAAATGGCTTTGTTCATCACCCATAACCCGAAAAACGCTATCAGCGTCCATATCGTTATTCATAATGATTTGGACATAAAGCTCCCCATTACCTAAACGGATAGCTGCTAAAACGGTTCCTGTACGACGCCATTTATCCCCCAGTTGCCATTCAAGGCCTTCACCAATTAGAGGAATAGTGGAGCCAGTGCCTTTTAATATGTACATGGCGCGTTTGTTGGCGCCGCGGAATTTGGCGCGAGCGACCATTTCTTGACCTGTATAACAGCCTTTCTTAAAACTAATACCATCGGGAAGTGCTTGTAAATTAGTTGCTTGCGGTAAGTGTTGCGCACTGTTTTCTTGATCAATAACCGCAAACCCCGCTTCGATATCCAGCGCTAGCCACTGGTTATCGTCGACTAAAGTAGCGCCAAGGGATTGCACCATTTTTTGTGCAGTTTCATCCGTTGTGATAATTAAAAAACGCTCTGTAGGTAATGAAAAATGCAATAATGTGGAACCGTCATCAGTGACAACTTGGTTTTGTGCATCGGGTAAGGTTGAGAACTGTGCAGCTAAAGCCTCTCTTGCTCCTTTGCCTGCGACGCCGAGCAATTTAAGCTCAGGTTTCTTTTCAAAGGTGACTTTGGAAAAAACCGCGTACTTTTTCAGCTCAGCGAGTTGGTTATCAGCAACACTACGCCTTAAAATATAAGAAAAACCATCTAAATGATGGAATAAACGTAGGTCACTCCACATTTTGCCTTTTGGGTCACAGTGAGCCGTTAAGGCGTGAGATTGCGTTAACGTTGTGATATCCGCTGTGACTTGACCTTGTAAGTATTTTTCGGCATCGATACCGTGAAGATGAATTAATTCCCAGTTTTCCAGTGAAATCAAAACGAGTGGTAAAGACTGAGATTCAAGGGGAAATTGTTGTGTACTATCAATGTGGGTAGTCATGATTTCACCTGTTGTTCTTTGATAGATAAAGGTGCTTAATGGTAAAAGAGCTAGATAACATTGCAAGTAGTTATTATGCTGCATCTGCCATTATCTAAGATTTTTTTATCATCTGTTTGTAGAAAAACGGTATTTTACTACTAAAATTACAACAATGTAGTCTATGGCATGTTTTCTCGGCGGATAATCTGTTAGAGTATTGAAAATAATCAATCTTATCAGTTAACTGCAACAAAAGGTCGTAGTGAAATGGATATTGAGAACAAAGCGCGAATTCATTGGGCTTGCCGCCGTGGTATGCGTGAGCTAGATATTTCAATCATGCCGTTTTTTGAATATGAGTACGATAGTCTGACGCCCCATGATAAACAGGTGTTTGTTAACCTGTTAGAATGTGCTGATCCAGATCTATTCAACTGGTTAATGAATCACGGTCGTCCTGAGGATGATGAGCTGTTTCGTATGATTAAACTGATTCAGGAAAAAAATAAAAACCGTGGTCCTGTGGAAATCTAATCTATCCATTTCATGGAATACACAATTTTTCTCAACCTGTGTTCATGGGGCTGTGGGCATATTTTTGCTTGTTGCACCGTGGGCACCGGATAACTCGATGGTCTGGCTGCCGTTATTGGTTGTTGTGGTGGCTAGTTGGGCGAGGAGCCAGAAAAATATAAGTAAAATTAAAGGTGTTGCAGTATTGGTTAATGGTAACAAAGTGCAATGGAAAAAGAATGAATGGAGTATCGTCAAGGCACCTTGGCTTAGCCACTATGGTATATTACTGACATTAGGCGCTTTACAAGGAAAACCGCAGAAGATCCATTTATGGATAGCGAAAGATGCACTGTCTGAGGAAAACTGGCGAAACCTGAACCAACTATTACTGCAATACCCCGATATTTAAGGCTACTACTATATTTAAGGCTAGCACCATACGAAGTGCGGTAGCCTTAAATAGCATTAGTGATGAGAGTGGCACGTTTAGCGTTTTACAAAGCGGCTTCAATTTCTTCCAAAATTTGCACGCACCATTTCGCAATACGCTCATCGGTTTGCTCAAATTGGTGAACTTCATCCAATGCTAAGCCAACAAACATATTCCCCTCTTCATTAAGCGGTTTCGGACTGTCAAATTCATAGCCATCTGTTGGCCAAAAGCCGATAAAATTCACGCCAGTGGGTTTCAATTGATGATAAAGCATACCAAGTGCATCTAAAAACCATTCGCTATAGTCTATCTGGTCACCCAAACCATACATGGCGACAATCTTACCTGCTAAGTTAAGATTGGGAAGCGCTTCCCAAATTTCTAGCCAATCTTCCTGTATTTCACCAAAATCCCATGTAGGTATACCCAAAATTAGAACATCATACTGCTCCATTTCAGCTGGCGGCGTATCATTAACGTTATGCAGTGTGACAAAATCATCGCCAAGAATATCACGTATTTTTTCTGCAACCATTTCGGTGTAGCAGGTACTAGAACCGTAAAAAAGACCTATTTTCATATATTACTACTATGTCCCGCTTTGGTTTTCATCACAAGAAAGGTATTGTAACAGAAGCGGCCACATTCAGGCATAATAGAATCGTGTGGTATTACCTAAAGGAAGCTCATCTGTCGTGGAAACAAAACACCTTAATCCATTAATCGAACAATTTCTTGATACAATTTGGCTTGAACAAGACCTTGCCGAAAACACCTTAGCATCATACCGTAATGATCTTCAGTCATTAGATAAATGGCTTGATGCACAACAATTGCATTTGGAAAGTGTTCAATCAATTGATTTGCAGTCTTTTTTGGCTGAACGCATTGATGGTGGTTATAAAGCGGCCAGCTCTGCTCGCTTGTTAAGTACAATGCGACGGTTATTTCAATATTTATATCGTGAAAAAATACGTCTTGATGACCCCTCAGCAGTCATTGCGGCGCCAAAAATCCCACAGCGGCTACCAAAAGATTTAAGTGAACGGCAAGTGGACGATTTATTAAATGCACCTGCAACCGAAGACGCACTTGAGCTGCGAGATAAAGCCATGTTAGAAGTTTTGTATGCCTGTGGATTGCGGGTATCAGAGTTGGTAGGCTTAACCTTTTCTGATATTAGTTTACGTCAAGGCGTTATTCGTGTTGTCGGGAAAGGGGATAAAGAAAGATTGATCCCCTTGGGAGAAGAGGCAATATATTGGCTTGAGAAATATATTGATGAAGGCCGCCCCGATTTATTGAAGGGCAAAGCGAGTGATATATTATTTCCAAGTAAGCGCGGCACAAAAATGACCCGGCAAACTTTTTGGCATCGAATAAAATATTATGCGGTATTGGCTCATATAGATACTGAGCTACTTTCACCTCACGTACTTAGGCACGCATTTGCAACCCACCTACTAAATCATGGGGCTGATTTGCGCGTGGTGCAGATGTTGTTAGGCCACAGTGACCTATCGACGACTCAAATTTATACTCATGTTGCAACTGAACGGTTACGTATATTACATGAGCAACATCACCCAAGGGGGTGATGTATGATTAAAGGATTATTTATGAAACACAAATTGTTACTATTGGCTGCTGCGTGTGTTGCTACTTTTACGACTACAGTTTATGGCGCAACGGAAGAAAAAGTTATCCGTGATACGTTAAAAAAATACGATATGCATGTGGAAGCAATTAAGCCTTCTCCCATTGTTGGGCTGAATGTCGTTGAAACCACAACCGGTATTGTTTATATGACCGATGATGGTAAGTATTTATTGCAAGGGCCAATTTATGACATGAGTGGTAAAAAGCCTGTCAATATCAGTAATCAACCACTAATGAAAAAAGTCGAAGCATTGAAAAATGAAATGATTATTTTCAAAGCGCCGCAAGAAAAATATGTGATTACTGTTTTTACTGATATTAGCTGTGGTTATTGTAAAAAGCTTCATGAGTCTGTTGGTGAATTAAACGCTAAAGGGGTTACCGTGCGTTATTTGGCATATCCGCGTCAAGGTGCTGATAGCGACGTAGGTAAAAAAATGGCCTCAATATGGTGTAATGGATTGCCTCAAAAAGCACTGACTCAAGCATTTAGAGGGGAAGAGGTCGCTATGATTGACGGTTGTAAAATAGACTTAAGCAAACATATGGATGTCGGTAATTTATTTAAAATAACAGGGACACCAGCTATTGTTTTCGCAGATGGCGAAATGTTATCAGGCTTCCCTAAACCAGATGTACTTATTCAATTACTTGAACAAAAATAGTTAATCATTGTGAATGTTGAAACCTTTTTACAGCAAAGAAATCAAGTTGACTCGAGCGCAGAGCTCCCAGGTATTCCTGAGCTTTTGCAGCGGATTTATATACACAGAGGCATAACTGATATTACCCAATTAGAGCGTAAAACCTCTAATTTATTAGATTATCGGGCATTATCGGGTATTGATGAGGCCCTGCGTCTGCTTTATCGTGCATTAATAAACCATGAAGCGATCACAATTGTTGGTGATTTTGATGCGGATGGCGCAACGAGTACAGCACTCGCCATTCGAGCTTTGAAAGCGATGGGGTATGCGAATCTTAATTATATTGTTCCGAACCGTTTTGAAAATGGTTATGGTTTAACGCCCTTGGTTGTGGATGAAGCACACAAACGAGGAACGCAATTAATTATTACAGTGGATAATGGTATCTCATCCCACGAAGGGGTAGCGATAGCTAACCAGTATGGGATCAACGTGATTATTACTGATCACCATTTACCCGGTGAAACGTTACCTGAAGCTGATGCCATTATTAACCCAAACTTGAGGCAATGCCATTTCGCATCAAAATCACTTGCGGGTGTTGGTGTAACTTTTTATTTAATGTCTGCGTTGCGAGCACATTTACGGCAACAACAGTGGTTTACCCAACAAGGTCTCGGTGAACCTAATCTAGCGGAGTACCTTGATTTAGTTGCTTTAGGAACTGTGGCTGACGTTGTTCCTCTTGATACCAATAACCGTATTTTGGTTCATCAAGGCTTAAAACGAGTGAGAGCAGGGCGTTGCTGTGCAGGTATTAAAGCTTTAGTTGAAGTCTCTAAACGGGATCTCTCTAGGTTGGTGGCCAACGACTTTGGGTTCGCCTTAGGTCCAAGGCTAAATGCTGCGGGTCGGCTAGATGATATGTCAGTGAGCATTGAGTTACTACTAACGGATGATATGGCCTATGCACGGGTACTCGCGAATGAATTAGATGGGCTAAACCAAACTCGTCGAGATATTGAAGCTGGAATGCAGCAAGAAGCTTCGGTGCTATTTAACCAATTTGACTATGGTGAAAAACAACTACCAAATGGTTTAGCAATTTATCACCCCGAATGGCATCAAGGTGTTGTCGGGATACTGGCTTCTAGGATCAAAGAGCAATATCACCGTCCAGTTATTGCATTTGCCCCCGCAGGTGATGGAGTATTAAAAGGCTCAGGGCGCTCTATACAAGGGGTGCATATGCGTGATGCGCTTGAACGGTTGAATACCCTACAGCCGGGATTAATGCAAAAGTTCGGTGGTCATGCGATGGCAGCAGGTTTGACCCTCGAAACAGATAAATTTGATGCTTTCAAATATCATTTTGAGCTTTTGATGGGGGAACTCATTCAGCCCGAGCAGCTTGCGGGAGTGGTATGGAGTGATGGTGAGTTATCACGCAATGAGTTTTGCTTAGAAACCGCTGAGCTATTGCGAGAAAGTGGCCCTTGGGGGCAATCATTCCCTGAACCTGTATTTGATGGATATTTCCAGCTATTACAGCAACGACTCGTCGGCGAGCGCCATCTTAAATTGATGCTAGAACCGGTTAATGGCGGCCCGATGTTAGATGCTATCATGTTTAATATCGATGTTCGACGTTGGCCTGATAACAGCATAAAAAAAGCTAAGATTGCATTTAAATTGGATGTAAATGAATATCGTGGACAAAAGAATGTGCAGTTAATGGTAGAACATATTTGGCCTGATTAGCCTTGAGTCAGTGACTGCGATAACCGCGATATGTGGCTATAAACCTGAGATAAATTCCGTTATACTAAACGGTTTGTAAATAGAAATTTTATTTTTGACTAACCATAAGATATTGAAAAATGACGTTTGAAATAAACCCAGTAAAAAGTAAGATTCAGGACCTGTCTGAACGGACAGTGGTTCTGAGGGGGTATCTTTGACTATGATGCCAAGAAAGAACGCTTAGAGGAAGTTAACGCGGAGCTTGAGCAACCAGATGTCTGGAATGAACCTGAAAGGGCTCAAGCACTTGGTAAAGAACGTTCGTCTCTTGAAGCTATTGTAGAAACAATTGACCAGATGACTCAGGGCCTTGAGGATGTTGAAGGTTTATTAGAGTTAGCGGTTGAAGCTGACGACGAAGATACGTTTAATGAAGCAGGTGCTGAGTTAGAGTTACTGCAAGGTAAGTTAGAGCAGCTGGAATTTCGTCGTATGTTTTCCGGCGAATACGATAGTGCCGATTGCTATATTGACTTACAAGCGGGTTCCGGTGGTACAGAAGCGCAAGATTGGGCAAGTATGCTATTGCGCATGTATTTGCGTTGGGCAGAGTCAAAGGGCTTTAAAACCGAAATTATCGAAGAGTCTGATGGTGATGTTGCTGGTTTAAAATCAGCAACAGTCAAAATTATAGGTGACTATGCCTACGGGTGGTTAAGAACGGAAACAGGCGTTCACCGTTTAGTTCGCAAGAGTCCGTTTGACTCAGGCGGGCGTCGTCATACTTCTTTTAGTTCGGCGTTTATTTATCCTGAAGTTGATGATGATATTGATATCGAAATCAATCCAGCGGATTTGCGTATTGATGTATACCGTGCATCTGGTGCTGGTGGACAGCACGTTAATAAAACAGAATCTGCGGTTCGTATTACACATATTCCAACGAATATTGTGACTCAATGCCAAAATGACCGTTCGCAGCATAAAAACAAAGACCAAGCGATGCGCCAGTTAAAAGCGAAGTTATACGAACTGGAAATGCAGAAGAAAAATGCAGATAAGCAAGCGATGGAAGAAAACAAGTCTGATATTGGCTGGGGAAGCCAAATTCGTTCTTACGTCCTTGATGATGCAAGAATAAAAGATTTACGCACTGGTGTGGAAACGCGTAACACGCAAGCCGTACTGGATGGTGATTTGGATAAATTCATTGAAGCTAGCTTAAAAGCTGGCCTGTGAGGAAAAAATGTCTCAGGAACAACAAGGTGCTGAACAAGCTCCTGATTTGAATAATGAACTTAAAGCCCGTAAAGAAAAACTAGCGGCATTGCGTGAAAAGGGGATTCCATTCCCAAATGATTTTCGTCGTGAAAATATTTCTGACAAAATTCATGCTCAATATGATGATAAAACATCAGAGGAGCTTGAAGACTTAAATATTGAAGTGTCGATAGCTGGTCGTATGATGACTCGCCGTATTATGGGGAAAGCGTCATTTGCTACGTTACAAGACGTTGGTGGACGTATTCAAATTTACGTGTCTCGTGATGACTTAGCCGAAGGCATTTACAACGAGCAATTTAAAAAATGGGACTTAGGTGACATTTTAGGTGCGAAAGGCCGTTTATTTAAAACCAAAACGGGGGAATTGACGGTTCATTGCCATGAAGTGCGTTTATTAACTAAAGCGTTACGCCCATTACCAGACAAATTTCATGGTTTATCAGACCAAGAAACGCGCTATCGCCAACGTTACCTTGACTTGATTGCTAACGACGAATCACGCCACACATTCATCATTCGTTCTAAGATCCTTGCTGAAGTTCGTAACTTCATGGTAGGTAACGGCTTTATGGAAGTAGAAACGCCGATGATGCAAGTGATCCCAGGCGGAGCCTCTGCTCGTCCGTTTATTACTCACCATAATGCGTTAGATATTGATATGTATTTGCGTATAGCACCAGAACTGTATCTGAAAAGACTCGTGGTGGGTGGTTTCGAGCGCGTTTTTGAAATTAACCGTAACTTCCGTAATGAGGGGTTATCTCCGCGTCATAATCCAGAGTTCACCATGATGGAACTCTATATGGCTTATGCTGATTACCGTGACCTGATAGTGTTGACTGAAGATCTTTTCCGCACACTGACGCAAAAAGTGCTAGGAAATACTGTAGTTCAGTATGGCGAACAACAGTTCGATTTTGGTAAGCCATTTACCAAAATGACTATGAAAGAAGCTATTTGTAAATATCGCCCAGAAACCAATGTGGCAGATCTGGATGATATGGATAAAGCAGTGGCAATTGCTCAGTCTATTGGTATTAAGATTGAGAAAAGCTGGGGCTTGGGTCGTGTGCAGTGTGAAATTTTCGAAGAGGTTGCTGAAAGTCACTTGATTCAGCCTACCTTTATTACGGAATATCCGGCTGAAGTTTCTCCATTAGCACGTCGTAACGATGACAACCCATTTATTACTGACCGTTTTGAGTTTTTCATTGGTGGTCGTGAAATTGGCAACGGTTTCTCTGAGTTAAACGATGCTGAAGATCAAGCTGAGCGTTTCGCTGAGCAAGTTCGTCAAAAGGATGAAGGCGATGATGAAGCTATGTTCTATGATGAAGATTATGTGACTGCATTAGAGCATGGTTTACCTCCAACAGCAGGTCTGGGTATTGGTATTGACCGTATGGTGATGTTGTTCACTAACAGTCATACTATTCGTGATGTTATTTTGTTCCCTGCATTACGCCCAAGTAAAGCTTGATTGTTATATATGCCTGGTTAACGCCGGGCATTTTATTTAATCCCGTCGTATTTACTCTTTTATACTTTATTTAAGCTTGTCATATTCGTTATCAAATAATTGTGATTTTCCTTTTATATTGAAAGGATATGCCCAAGTGTGGACATTTAATGGCTACGCTTTGCCTAATTATGACGGGTGATTTATATAATAAAGTAGAAAATTGATTTGAGTTACGAATTGTATCAATTTAATATAAGTAATTCTGACAGATAGTTGATATGATCAGCGTTTCAAAATAATGGGTTATTGATATGTTTTTGATACAATAGCTTGATGAAACAAGGGATTAATTAGTAAAATAACAGGCTTATCAGTCTAGGTCTTTTGTTGTACACTTTATTAGTGTTTTGCTGTTGTTGACTATGCTAAGACGTTTCATAATGTGTTATCTATAATAAAATAAAAATAGATTTTTTTTGTAATTTGAGTTGCTGTTTAATTTGTTAGAAAGTGTTACAAAGAAATACTTGATATTAAGTTTGACCTAAGATGTTATTAGTTAGTTGAGTTTATAGGTGAGTTTTCGATTAAAATAACCTTTGACTAACATCATATAATTAAAAGATTCATCAAAGGTGTTAAGTTACCACTTATATGGAGTATTAATGTTGGAGTATTAATGAGAGTAAGCTCATAAAAATAACAAAAATGTAGCGATAAAAATACTTCGAAACTAAAATTAATTTAATCATAAATTTATGAGATGACTCTATTTCTACATGCAGGCTTATAGAAAATAGCTAGTTTTTAGCTTACACTAGGTTTCTTGGACATCATTATAATAGCGAAGAAAAGATTTGGTAAGGTAACCATATGTTTTTAAAAAATAAACTCAATGCTGCATCTTTGCTTATAGCAGCTACAGCCCTTCTTTCTGGCTGTACATTTGGCTCAGACACATACAATACAGCAACACCGAACACCCCAAGTAATAAACAGGTAGTCGATACCAATACAACTCAAGCAGTGGCACAAACTACAGTTGGTGTATCTTCAGAACAGGCTGATAATTCTTATCCTGAATCTCAGGCCGATAATTCTTATCCTGAATCTCAAAAAGTACTAAATAGTGCTATCAGTCGCACACCAATAGCTTCTACAAGTTATGGTCAAAAAAGTGGTGCGGGTCAGCAAGCATTTGCTCACCTAGATACTTGTGTTAAAGAACTAAATGCACTGAAAACACTTTCACCTAAAGATTACAATCGTTTAGTTGGTTCATTTAAAGAAGTTAGCGAGATTAACAGCTTATATCGGCAAATTGAAAGTACCGCTAGCCCTGACACAATCGAATTACTACAAATGGCGATAGAATCTAAAACTAAAGTATTGTGTGCTAAAGTTCGCTATAACTCAGTATTGTCTACCGAATCAACATTGAAGAAAATTAGTGGATTATGAGAATAAACCTTAGGCTTTGTGTGTCGCTGGCACTTGTTACGACATTTTTTAGTCATGCTCCTAAAGCAGAAAGCTTTAATAATGTTATTGATGATTTTGATACCTACCTTCAATTAGAAAAAGAGGGTAGGGTACAAGAGCAACAATTTCCAGTTAATACACAAGACCAAGGTTATGATATCTTCTCTTCGCTATCCACAGTACCTGAGCCAAAAGAAAAACGGCGCTCTGCGGCGAGTAATAATGGGAGCAAAGGCAAAACTGTAAGGAATAAAAAAACAACTGCTGCATCTAAAACTAAAGCTGATGCAGCGAAAGTTGAGCCAGTAGCACCAGAAAAAATGGCTGCTCCTGAAGTTTGCGCAGTGGCAATCGAAAATGGAGTAGCTCCAGTTCTTCTGTCGTCTTACCCTTATTTTTTCCAAAGTAACCAATGGGACCCTGCATATCTTGCAAAAGATTTTGCTAAATATCAGTTGGTACTCGATCCTCTGGGACTGTATTCGTCAAAATTTGCTAAGCCAGCAGGCATCAATACATCCGCTTATCTTGAGCAACTAGCCAGCCTTATTCAACGTCAGCAATTAACCAATTTATACAAATTTGGAATTGCACAAGGAGTGGGGCAATTAATTGCTTATAACTCTCTATTGAATGATGACCAATTAGTTTCAGAACTAATTAATCATAATAAGAGTATCGCTCAGTTGACCCATATAATTACTGAGAAACAATTTGAGATTGATAAACTGAATGATGAAATTCTTAAAAATAAAGAACAAATCGAACAGTTACAGACAGTATTAAATTCATCAAATGATCAATCTTTAATTGATACTTTAAATACTAAATTAGCTGAAGCGCAAAAAGCGGTTGAGCAAAAACAAAATAGTCTTGAGCAACTAAGCCAAGAAAACCAGCAAACGCAAGAAACAATCGCACAGCTAGAAAAACAATTGAATGAAAGTGTGACTGCGCAATCGAGTCTTAAACAACAATTAGCTGAAAAAGAACAGCTATTTATTGCTGCGAATTTGAAAATTGAACAGCTCACCGCCGATATTGCTAAACTGGAGCTAGATGCGAAAAATCAATTACAACTGGCGGGTAATGCTGATGAGCAAGTAAAGTTAGTTACGGCTGAATTGTTGAAGCAAAAAGAGTTACTAAAGGAAAAAGAAGGTGAGTTAGCGACAGCCAAAAGCCAAAAAGATGACGTCCAATCAGCTTTGATAGCTCAGCAAGATAACGCCAAACAATTAGAACAACAAAACAAACAGTTACAAGCTCAATTAGTTGAAAACGCAAAATTAGCTGAAAAAATTCAAGCCACGCTCGCAGAAAAAACGCTTCAGGCAGAACAAAAGACTGAGCTAGAAACCGTATTGAAAGAAGCGCAAAAACAGCTAAAAGCGCAGCAAAGTACCCAGGATACGCTTGCGAAACAATTAGCTGAAAGTGAAAAACAGCAAACACAGTTGCAAGCACGTTTGAAACAAAACGAGCAAGAGTATGCGACGGCGCAAGCGCAGTTGAAACAAGCCAATGCGGACTTGCAAAAACTGCAAGCCAACATGGAAAAACAAACGGCCTTGATGAGTC
>NZ_JBKQGZ010000031.1:0-49606 GCF_050487165.1 Providencia sp. Me31A | reverse complement strand
GGCTCCATTTGTTGATGAAGAATTCGGATAACAAAAATATCATCGGTTCTATATCGGTAAAAAATTGCATGCTTAGAGTGGTTATGACGCCTAACCCCAACTGCAATTTCTGTACACTCGATTCCTATCAATGGATTAGGGCTAATCACTTCTAATACATCGTGTAAGTTTTTAGTGTATTCATCTGCTTTCCTAATACCAAAATTCACGAGGGTATACTCGAATATCCCTTCAAAGTCTTTAGCCGCTAAATTAGAAAGTTTATACATTATGAGCGTTCTTCACTTTCTTAGCGATATCTTGGAGTGTTAACGACGACTCACCACTTTGCTCACCTGCATCAATTAACATCTTTAATGCTGCTGTTTGCTTTTCTTGGACCTCAAGTAAACGTAGAGCAGAGCGAACGACTTCACTTGTTGAGCCATATCTTCCTGACGAAATGAGTTGATTGACAAACTCATCCAATTGAGCCCCGATTGTTACACTTGTTGTACGAGCCATAGCACCACCTTTTGTGTTAATTATTAACACAATAATTTTAGTTAGCCTATTTGATAAAATCAAGTCAATTAGACTTATAGCATTAGGGTATACCCCAAAGCGATAACCTAAAATGCATCAATTCACTATCAATGCAATAACCTATATGCGATACTTTTAGTGTGATAACTTAAATGCGATAGATGGGTGAAAATATGTTCATACGAGCTTACCTCAGAGCCTCTTCTGAAGATCAATATGCAGATAGAGCAAAAAAGATGCTAAATGACTTTGTTGAAGAACGAGGTGGGCGAATTGCGAATTATTATCGCGAACACATCAGCGGAACAAAATTAGAACGTCCCGAACTCTCTCGTTTACTCAGTGACAGTCAACAGGGTGATATTTTGCTCGTAGAGCAAATTGACCGATTGACACGATTAAATAACGCCGATTGGTTAAAACTGAAAAAACAAATTGAGCACCATGAATTACGCATTGTGAGTCTCGATATTCCAACATCTTGGCAAGCTCTAAATAATCAAGATCTGACACAGAATGACCCTATCACTCAAGCCGTCCTTTCGGCCATTAACACCATGTTAATTGATTTGATGGCGGCCATGTCCCACAAAGATTGGATAAGCCGTCGCGAACGCCAAAAGCAAGGTATTGAACGGGCACAATCATTAGGTAAATACAAAGGAAAGCAGGCGGATCAAGAGCGCCATGATAAGGTGATTTATTATCGAAGAATCAAAGGGCTGAGTATTCGAGAAACCGCTGAAGCGACTGGCTACAGTCGTTCGCAAGTGTGCCGCATTCAGTTGAATGACAAACAGAAATCATAAAAGCAATTTATTTGATTTTCGATTAGTGATGAGGGCGTTCGCAGTACAGTGAATACTGCGAACAGGAAAGTATCACTGCAAGGAAATCAGATCTTCACGGCTTAAACCGGTACTTTCAATAATCAGTTCAAGGCTGACACCGTTTTTCAAGAGATTACGCGCCATCATAATCTGAGCTTCACGCATCCCTTCTTGGCGACCTTCTTGGCGACCTTCTTGATGGCCTTTTTCCCAACCGATTTTCTCGCCTTTATCTTGTAAACGTTGAGCAATGTTCATAATTGTATCCTTATGCTTTTCCGCCTGTTCACTCAATTGCTGGACAATATGTTCAAAGTTCGGCGAATCCAGCGCAATGAACAGGTAATTGAGGATAGTGACGATATCAATATCACTATTATACTGTTGATTCAACGCTTGCGCCAATAGCGGGATAACCTTGTCGAATTCATCCCGCAAATATTTGTGTTTCATCGCCAGCTCCATCACGGCCACTTTACGATGATTCACCAACTCATTATCATCAATCACCGTCACATCCACCAAAGGGAACGGTTGGGTATACAATTCATTGGCGATATCCGGTAACGCAAAACAATCGGTCCACAATTGGGAATACGGATAGGGTGATCGGCCACCATGATAAAACAACACCGGTACCACCAACGGTAACGTTTTATGCCCTTGTTGAAGATGCTGATTCATGGCTAAAAACGCATAATGCATCAATCGCCACGCCATCAGCTTATCCGGTGTCGATTGATGCTCTACAAGGAGGTAGATATACCCTTCGCCCTCGGTGGTTTGTACCGAGTAGAGCACATCCGATAAGCGGGAGCGTAATTGCTTATCGATAAACGAAGAATTGGTCAGCGACAAGGTACTGAAATCACACAACGCTTTGATGTGCTCCGGCAAATGTATCTCAAAAAAATCCTTGGCACTGTCGACTTGCGTCATAAAGCCTTTGAAAGCCGCATCATGCGCTGTTGGGGTCTGTTTGGGTTTCATCAATCCGCCTTTCACGTCTCATCCTAAGTCGCTAGGATACTCAAAATGACGACGCTTGTCCGATTTTTGACGTCGAGGCAACTTCGCTGGATACTTGCCGAATGCGCGCTATTTCAGACACAAGGCGATTCACGCGCAGCAACTGCATATTTTTCGCCTGTTCGGTCATGGTGCTGATGGGACTTTTCAATTCCAATAAGGATAATGCGAGGATAGCCAAATCGACCATTCTCGGCGGCGAATTTTGCTCGTAGCGGATCCACGTGCGTGTTGAAACGCCAAATGCCTCAGCCGCCAGTTGTTGGGTCCAACCTTGTCCGCGTCGCCAAAGGCGCAATTCAAATCCGGTCATCCTTCACCTTAAAATAGCATTAAGTGACATAATGTCATATTATAACGATGTAGCATCCGTAATGAAAGTCTCGAAATAAAGGAAAACATCGGTATTATGTCCATATCAAAGGAAAGCTTACTCACTTCACTGCGTAAAGGCAGTACCATCACCACCTTTTACCGAAAATCACGCAAACAGGTCGCGGAACTCACCACGCCAGTTCCGGATGGGTATTTGTTACTTTCGCCCAACAAGGCAGAAGAAAGTCTGTTAACGTATACCGAATTTGAATCGGTAAAAAGTGAGCTTATCGAAACCGAGGTTTGGCAAGAAAAGGTGGGGGGTATTGTTTTTGGTGGCAGTTGCTGGCGTTTAAAATCGTGATGACCATGACATAAACTAATTCACGTTGAGTAATGAAAAAGGAAGAGACAATGGATGAAAAAACGAGAGTGAGTATGCTGTTTGGCCTCGCGTGTCTGAATGGGCTATACACTGTTTTACTGGTGATGTTATTTTGGAATTGGTTCGTCGTACCACTCGGTGTGGTGAAGCTTTCTTTCTTTTGGGCCATGGGACTCTATCTTTTGGTCAATACACTTCTCGATGGTGTGAATCATTTTGATTTTGCCCATAAAGACGAGCCGTTAAAAGACTTTAAAGGATATCGCGGGTTGATAAAAAGAACGATGATATTGATCATAGGTTTTTTATGCAGTTTGGCTATTTAAAATGACCGCTTAACGGCGTTTACTGTCCATTGCTCCCCAAACCCCGTCTATTAATATTATTACATTGCGTATCGTCTGTAGCCCTTGATATCAAAAGGGCTACGAGAAAACGTTGGACTTTTCGATGAAATGGGCACACAACCCCTTATAGGCGGTTCTGACGTAGCTCCCCTCTATCTGAACTGGCACCAAAAGAAGATGAAAGGATAAACTGATTTCACTTTATATCTATATGAATTAAAGGTATAAATCAGCAATTACGGAACTTTTCGGTGAATTGAGCACCACTGAAGGTAAAGAGGCAAGCATTTTTCATAAAGTATGTATTTAAATTGTGTGGGGGGAGTGGTGAGTAATTATTTTAACGACAGTCCAATTGAAACACGAGAAGAAGATTTATATGGTATGACCTCTTTTTCAGAGGCTCTCGCAAAAAGTATATTAAATATTAAGGAGCCGATTGGAACAACAATTGCTTTAAATGGGCCATGGGGGTCAGGCAAAAGCAGTACAGTTAATCTTATTAGAGCAGCGCTTTCTGAAGCAAAAGATTCCCATTTGATTGTCACTGAGTTTAAATGTTGGTGGTATAGAGGAGAAGAGGCTCTGGCGCTCGCCTTTCTTCAACAATTAAACTCTGTTTTAGGCAAACAATTTGGTAACAAAACACGTAAATTAGTTAGAAAATTGGGTCGCGGCATACTCCAAGCCGGGCCTGTTATAGGCCCCGCGATTGCATTAACTCCGGTTAGTTGGTTGTCTGGGTTAGTCGGCGGCGTATTTGATGTAGCAAAGCGGTTGTTTCCAGATGAAGAGCCCCTAGAGACAATTTTTCGAGAACTGTCAAAAATACTTGAGGCAGAGAACCGACGATTCCTCGTCATAATTGATGACATGGATCGTCTATCTTCGGAAGAAGCGCTTGCTATATTTCGTCTGATTAAGTCAGTAGGACGATTGCCGAATGTGATGTACCTTGTTGTTTTTGACAGGCAACTAGCAGAACAAGCGATTAACGAAAAATATCCATCAGAAGGACCACATTTTTTAGAAAAGATAATACAGGCCGGTTTTGAGCTACCAATGCCAGTACCGACTGACTTAAACAATGCGGTACTCACTTCTATTTCTGAGATTTGCGGAACACCCAGCGAAGAGCAGATAGTGCGCTTCATGAATGTTTTCTATGATGTCGTTGCTCCATATATAACTTCGCCTCGCCACGTTAGCCGATTTCAGAATGCAATTAGTGTAACTTGGCCAGCAATTGCTGGAGAGGTAAATTTAGCTGATTTCGTTGCGCTAGAAGTTTTAAGACTTTATGAACCGACGCTATTTTCTGCGATAAAGAGAAGTAAAAACCTCGTATGTGGAACTAAAATAGAAAATAAGCATAATAACGAGCTATTTTCAATCTTCTTAAATGAAGTAAATGAGGAGCATCAAGACATCGCAAAGACTGCTCTCCAAAGACTTTTCCCTAGATTGGAAAGTGTAGGATATGGAGCTGAATGGATAAGTGAGTGGAGTTCAACAAGGCGTGTTTGTGTTCCAGCTCATTTCGATACTTATTTTAGATTAAATCTAAGTGATGAGGTGTTATCTGGTAAAACGATTGATGAATTAATAGAGAAAGCTAATGATCCTGATTATATAAAAAAAATATTCATGGATGCTGCGAATACTAGGCGCAGAACTGGACAATCAATGGTGCCAGTTTATTTCGATGAGCTTAATACACATGGAAAGCGAGTTGATAAATATAAAGTGGAACCACTTCTAAGTGCACTTTTTGAAATTCATGATGTAATTGATCTTAAAATTGATGCTGATAAAGGGTTTAGTGGGATAGCTAATACAAATCTTCGCTATCACTGGTTAATCAGAAAATTAACTCGAAATAGATTTAGTATTGAAGAACGTACGGATATGTACTTAAAGGCGACGGAGGCCGCGTCGCTCGGTTGGCTTATCGATTTTGTATCTTCTGCTCGTGAAGATTATCTGGTGCGGGAAGGTAGACAGCCTACAGAGGAAGAAGATTGTCTTGTATCTAAAAACGTATTGCCTGAACTAACAAAACGGGCACTAAATGCAATCCGTAGAGCTAGCGCTGATGGCTCACTTTTGACCCATAAGAACCTACTATATATATTATATCGTTGGGTTGATTTTATGGACGGCAATTCAGTGGAAGCTAATGCATGGACTGATTCTCTTTTGAACGATCGAAATGCTCTCCTAATACTCGTAAAAATCATGACAGGGAAATCGTGGTCTATGGGGATAGGGGGATTTGGCTCGCTTGGAGATCGAGTATCAAAACCGACAGTTATGGCATTAATTTCCAATGACTCCCCTGTGATTGATGCTAGGAGATTCCGCGCAGCCATTGAGAAAATTGCGAAGGATAAAAAATCATCAAATGATGAAATAGCATCTATCCAGACTCTTCTGTCTGCATGGGATGCATCGGGTCTTGAAGGTTAGGAAACTGCACCCTGAATAAACTGGGCGTGAGCACGCGAAGTTACAAACGTTATGAATAAGCGCAAAAATGACAAAAGAACAGGGGCGGGCTACTGTAGAGAAATGAGCTCTTCGCGGCTTAAACCGGTACTCTCAACTATAAGGTCTATAAGGTCTATAAGGTCTATAAGGTCTATAAGGTCTATAAGGTCAAGGCTAACTTTGGCTATTTTAAATGACCACTTAACGGCATTTACTGTTCCATTACTCCCCAACCCCCAATGAATGGTTCAACGATTGGAGAGTTAGCCAAGGTATTTAAACTGGGTGAAGCCACAATTTATCGGGCACTGAATATGGCTAAATATAAGCAAGGTAATATCATTCAAGAACCAGAAGGATAACCTACTGAAATATAATAATTAATAAGAATACGTGGAACTTTTCGGTGAATTGTGCGCCAATACCCCTTTATGTCTGTCAATTTTATTTAATAGAGTATAGAAATTTAGCCGCCTTTAACAAAGGAATACGCCACTAAATGAGTAAAAAGCATACTTTTAATATTTGACTAACAAATTTTTGAGTAATAAGATATTTCAGGACACAAGCACAAGGTTTTCTCAACTTATTGGGTTGTTGAAAATCAAAAAAACCACTTTAAAAAGTGGTTTTTTTTTTATTATTTCGTATTATAAACGTTGGACTAGCCAAGGTGTTAACGCAGATAACATCTATTACTTGCAATTTAGCTAATTATAGGTGAATCGCGGTGGTACAGGTGGTGCTGTATCACTTTCTTGTAATCAGCGGGAAACCTTGTGCTTGTGTCCAACGAACACATACTTTATGGCGATTCATAAGAACATAAAGGAAAAGTTCCTGCCCGAAAGCGGTCGGTAACCGTATTGGGGTAGATAAATGGAAATTCTAATTACCGCTTTAAGCTTAGTAATTGCTATTTTACAGCTAATTGTTTCATTGCTTAAATAAAAGAAACCCATTATTCAGGGAGGTGACCACCTCCCTGAATATAAACTGTCAAACTACTTGTTCTCTTTTCCCGCAATAATAGTGAAAAACTTCATCTAGATTTTTTTCTTCTAGATAGAATCGAGTATTTTCAACACCATGCAGCTTGTATTTTTTCTTATCAGAATTATTTATAGCATCCTCAAATTTTTTTATAGACCAATCTTTTTTAAAAAAATATAAAACTTGAGAAAATGTGCCTGACTCCTTCATTTTCAACACTAGATCATTTTCACTTAATCCATCATTACTCCATAAATCATAACAATTTATTTCATATTTTTTTTGTGATTCATAATTAAATAAAGGAGAGATCAAATCAATAGCTTTAGCCATTAACCAAATTGGTTCTTTAACTCCTGTATGACAAAAAGAGCATGACCACTGATATATATTTCTAATATTATTTATAGAGCATGGTAAGTTAAGACTATCAGTTTCTTCTATCTTTTTAAGAATATATGCCATTGGCATTTCTTTTGATATCACTTTATTTCCTTTCAAATCAATGGATTCTATTCTGTCAAACCCTATAATACTCTTTATCTTATCCTCTAACGACAATCTTATTTTAAAAGGTATTGAGTATGAATCGAAATCTCCAATTGATACCTGATCTATTGTTTTATACGTGTTTGGTAATAACTTAGACCTAGCATAATGAAACAAGGCACCGCCCGAAATTCTATACTGTCCATAATGTAATGAATGATTATTTAAATCTAAATTATTTAATGTTGCATATTGCTCAATGTCATGAATAAAAAAATTAATCAAGATATTATTATCCTCTGGCTCTATTTCAATCCCTAATATTTTTTTTGCTATTTTCGGGTGGTTAAGCAATTCAGTTGCTTGTTCAATAAATATTTGTATATTAACATCTATATTCATATCTTTTTTTGAAGGGAAATTTTCAATTTTTTTATTCTTTATATCATATTTGATTTTTAAGTTTTCAATATAACTTCTTAATTTAAATAAATTACTATCCATTATTTATCCTTTAAACATATTGGAGAGCATAAAAAACAGGCTTAACGTAGGATATATTCCTTTTTCCACGCAGCCCCTTATCGTGAGTTTCCGTTCCACTGAGGATCCGTTCCTTTCAAGCAATAGCCTGCATCGTCACCTAACCATTGTCCCTGTAATTGGTGTTGGCGCATCACTTCAGCAAATTGTCCTTTATCACCGAGCACCCAAAAGTTTACCGGCTCGCATTGATTTCCCTTGTCATCAAACGCCGCTTCGAGCGCGGTTTTCATCACATAAAAGGTGGGGACTGCACCGGCTATACACGTTTTGGCGGTCAGTTTTGCCCAGCGGTCGTCACTGACCACCACACTGTCCCATCCCAAATCTTTCAGCAGCTCTGTCGCGTAGGTTAAGCGAAACAAATCACTTTGCTGGGCAATATCACAACAACACGAGCGCCACAGGTATTCTAGCCGGCCTTTGAGTTTACTGGTCATCACCCGTTGTTGACCCAAATTTATCAGCCAGGCTAAATCCCCCGCTACGCAGCGATGAAAGCGCTTTTGTTTCAATGCCGTTTGCAGCCAGCGCAGTAAAAATAGGTTTTCACTGTGCGGGTTCCGTGCCGTTTTGCCGTCGTATTGGGCTAAGGCCAGGGACACTAAGGCCCCGTACGCGAGCTTTCCTAGCCAGCGATTTTTTTCGTCCACACTGACGACGTTTGTCACGTTACTCGACATGGGCCGCCTGCTGTTTAATCAACCGCTGTAACCGTTTTAAGGTATCGGTGACATCCGACTCACTGACCGTGCCACACGGTTGACCCTGCTTATCATGCCGATTTGCCCCGAGCGTTAAGGTGGTGCGGTAACGGGCGCTGTGACTCACTGAGCTCAGTGCGCGTTTCAGCTGTTTCGCAGACACGGGCAGCTGCCGCGCCTGCCTGTCTTCAAATAAATCCTCTCGTAGCCCCACCTTCATCGGTCGTAATACCCCATCCGGAAATAAATCCGGCCAATAGGTCGTCATCAGGGCAATTGCTTCACTCAGTGGCAGGTGTTTTTTCGGTTTTTTGGGTAAGACGGGCTTTTTTTCCACTGGCCGCGGCGGGGATTTTGGCGTGGGCATCGCCGGTTTTTTTTTCGGTTGAGCGGTTGCCGGTTTGCCTGATTTGGCTTTTTTCGCTCGAGGCGGCGCAGTATTCACCACCACGGTTTTATGTTTGCGTGAAACCGTCGGCGATAACGCGGTATCGGTCTCATTCGGCGGTGTCACTTTTCGTTTGAGGGTCAGTGTTTTGCGTTCCATGTTGACGATGGCCATCGAAGAAAAAGAAAGCGGTATTTTACCACAGTGAGGTCAGAGAGTCAGCCCGCAGGGCAGTAGACGGCAACGAAAAGCACAGGGATAACCCAATGGTCAGGGCCGTCGAGACCCGCGAAGCGGTTACGATGTGTTGAATACCCTTGAACCTCCCCCCGTCCTAGTTGAGCCTAATGAACATGACACCGGTATGATGGTCGGTCAGCTTCCTGGTTAAGCGCAGTGACGCGGTCAGAGGCAACGCCTCGCCGCCGCGTGTATCTGCGACTTAGCGCGGCAGAATGCCGTGCTTAGGGGAGCGTGGGCACTGGCGGTAACACCGTTTTCTGAGCGACGGCCACA
This sequence comes from Providencia sp. Me31A, assembly GCF_050487165.1. Taxonomy (NCBI): domain Bacteria; kingdom Pseudomonadati; phylum Pseudomonadota; class Gammaproteobacteria; order Enterobacterales; family Morganellaceae; genus Providencia; species Providencia sp. Me31A. Next base: position 40,052 of record NZ_JBKQGZ010000031.1, on the reverse strand, counting down.
AGTGGCCTGTAAGCGAAGGCATTATCGGTTTTGATTTTATCAGGCGGAGCGTGCGGGGCGATGAAATGGGCGCCGCAAACTCCTTTTTATTAAAAAAGGACGTTGAGTTCAGAAACTAACGTCGAATTTAACTTTCAATAGGCCAATTAGTTCGAAGTTAATCGATGACAAGATAAACGATTCGAAGTTAAGTGAAGATAAATTCAACAATAAGACAAATGGAGGTCAACACCGCGTGCCAATCCCTGACGTGATAGGCATTTTGCTGTGTGTTTTTTAGCCAATCCAAATTTTGAACGAACGCAACCACCGCCAGTCAAGGCGGTTATTTTTCAGGCGAATTGTTACGAGTGAGGCAGGTGTTGCAAGTAGAGCACGTAGCGTTCGTCACCGAACACCGCCGGATATTGCTGTTTCATGCGCTGTTCAAACGCCAACACAATCGCCACCGGTTGCTGAGACGTCCACTGCGTATAGCGACGCCACGCTTCACGCTCAGGGGTTTCCGGCGCTTGGGCAGCCTGCGCTAACGCTTTTTTCTCGCGCAGGGCTTTGGTGAGGTGCTGTTGCTCTTGGCGCAACATTTCATCGTCACCCACCACTAACCGTTTGATTTTCAGCAGCAACTTTTTCAACGCGTGTTTGTTCTCCAGGGACGCGACGTTCGAGCGCGCCAAGCGCATCACATGCTTCGCGTATTTCGTGCGGTAGCTTTCCCGTAAGCCCTTTTTCTCCATCCAGCGACGAAACGACAAGCTGATCTCACGCAGTGCTTTCAAGGAAAAGCCCAAGCCGTGGAAAAATTCAGGGCGGATCCAAATCCGCATCGCTTTTTGTTGCTTCGCTTCCACATCAAATTCGCGGTGGATAATAATCAGGTTGGCCGCTTCCCAATCCCGCAGGGCGTGTAAAATCGGATCATAACTTTTACGGCCACTGTCGTACTGGTGCAATTGACTGCACAACGCCGCCAACGTTTCCACCGAGCACATCACTTCAAAAATGGATTCACTTTCGGGGTTGTAGTCGGCATGGGCGATCATCGCCATGGCGAGCACGCTGAACGTTTCACGTCGCTCAGAGCGCACCGAAATGCGTTGATTACGCTCACAGCGCAGTTGATAAATATGGGGGTTACGGTTCCAATTGTGCTTTTTCAGCGCCGCCGCAAAGCGACGCACCGGCACCAATTTGGGCAGTGCACCGATAAATTTCGGTTCGTAATGTCGGTGAATTTTGGTGGAAATACAACCGTTTTCAAGGATGTGGTTCGCATCAGTCATGCCACTCCGCACTTATGTTGTACGGAAGGAGTTGAATTTTTTTGCACATAATTCTATACTCCCCGTTAGGACATCAACATTAGCCCTAACGGAATTGTTGTGAGCGCCCCCGATAATCTTCTCTTTCCGGCAAGTTAGAATCAGATTACGGGGGCTTTCCATTTCTGGGTTCGATAAATATCCTCTAGTCCCAGTCCTTTTACCACTTTCGGCGTGGCAGCCACTAAATACATCAATTGTCGGCTAATTTAGCACTCTTAGCACAATCAAGCAACGTCTTCACAAAAAAGAGACTTTTTCGCGTGAAAATTTTGCGTTGATTCACATAATCGAGGGAAATTTTCGTGATGAACATTTGCCGGTTGATTCACGAAATGGAACAATTGACAGAGAGAGACTTTAATCCCCGTATTCACGGTCTTTTTCGATAAGGATCTCCTTTTCTTGCTGTCGGAGCTGGTCACGTTGTTGCGTGGATTTGACGAACTCGGTGGCCACTTCCAGCTCATGAGCTTGGGCCTGCCGTGCTTTTTCATCCTGTTCACTCAAATCATGACGTTCCCGCGCCATTTCACGTCCGAAAGCCACGCTCTCGCCGGGGATCACCGCCGTGTTTACGGCTTCTCTTTCTTGGCGCAACGCCGCCGCTTCCTGTTCAATAGCACGTTCAGCGGCTTGCTCTTGCGGTGTTTTCAATGACAATGGGTCAAACTGCTCCTTAATGGCATCTGCCGCTGTAGTGGCGGTGTCCACGTTCTGAGTCAGCACCTGCCCGTCGGTTAAACGTGCAACGATGTGCGGGTTGGGGGGCGATGCGCTCTGAAGTTGTACCACCACCCCCACGTGTGGGTCGGCCTGCGCAGCTTGTTGTGCCGCCGCTAGGGAGTCCACTACACGCGTCTGCCCATTCTGACTGCCTTTAAACACCATCAGCTGCGCCTGATCACTGCCGAGCAATCGCCCTTTGGCTGCCAGCCCCTGCAAATGCCCCTCGTCACTGCGCAAAATGTCGTACAACATCATGCCCTGCGCTTTGCCGTGTGCATCGAACACTGGCCACGCGACGCTTGGGGTCGGGTACTTTTTAGAGGCGTAGATAAACTTGGCCTGCGCGGACGGGTCTAGGCCCATATCCCGACTGAGCGCCCGTCCCACCGCCGTCTCCGTCAGCGGCAACGCGGTTTCCCACAACTGCAAGCCGGTGCGACTGGCGCGGTCTTGTGCACTCAAGAGTAGGTCGTGCGCCGTTTTACGGGTATTTTGTCGCCCAATCCGCTGTGTCCATTTCCCCAAATCATCACTGTACACTTGCACATGGGTTTTGGTGCGCGATAACCCGACATACGCATCTCGCTGTGACGCCAAGAATTTCCGACCGTCAGTGACCCCACCGAGCAAGATGACATACGGACTGCTCGCGCCCTGCGCTTTGTGCGCCGTGCCGGCGTAGCCATAGTCAATATGCCGGTCGGCCTTATCCCCTTGCGGATCAAGCTGACGCGTTTCTTGACCGTTACTCACCCACACCTTCCCATCATCATCAAGGGCCGTGACAGTCCATTGGCTGTTCGTGACGCGCCCGCGCTCTTTGTCGGTACGCGTGAAATTGAGGGTTTCCCCGACGGAAATCGTCCGATACTCTTGCCGGTACACCGGAATATCCCGCAAGCTACTTTCAAACGCCGACAACGGGTGCGCCTTACCCGTGTCATCGATCAATTGCACAATCCCGTCCGCCTTTGCCGTTGGCGTCAATTGGAGGGTGTAATAGCGGTCGTGGATCAGCACCACCTTACCGGCGTGCTCAGCAAAGCCTTCCACTGAGTTCAGGGCGGCTTGGTGCGTTTTTTCTTGTACCCAGACGGGCACTCGCAACTCGCCGGTTAAACGCCCTTGTTGCAGCAAACCGGCATGAATTTGCGCATTAATGGCGTCCTTGTCATCGTTTTTTTGCACCACAATCAACGTTTGCGCTTGCGCCGCGGGCGTGCGCCCCAAATAATCGTCCACCGCATGCTCTATGAGATGGCTGCCCACCCCCAATACCGAGCTTGTGGGCACCGCCGCCGACGGGTCACGCGGCACGATGCTCGGTGACACGGCCGCCACCAACGATAATGCGCGGTGAGCTTCCCCGGCGATCATCGCCTCAATCGCCGGTTTCAGTTCGGGAGATTGGCGCACAATTTCTTTCATGATGGCCGTATCCATGGCACTGCGCGCTTGCAATAAGTCAAACGGTGTCCCGCTGTCCACCGACAACAACTGCGCGGTATCGCCACTGAGCACCCCTCGCCCGCCCCCTTGGGCAATGACACTGACCGCCTCACTCAAGTTTTTATTGCCAATCATCGAGCTTTCATCCACCAAAAACAGCGTGTTGCGGTAATCCAAGGTCTCACCCTGCTGTTGGCGTGACTGCGCATCCATCAAAAAGGCGTGCAGGGTTTGCGCTTTGACGCCCACTTCGCGCATCTCGCCGACCGCGCGGTGCGTGGGGGCCAACCCGATTATCTCGGGACGCTCGGCTTCCGGTAAGCTGTTGATGGCGGCCATCACGGCTTTAAACTGGGTGGTTTTCCCAACGCCTGCGTAACCTTGGATACCGATAAACTGGTCCGTGCTTTGCAATATCAAGGCGGTGGCCGCTTTTTGCCCGTCGGTCAATCCGGTCGTGAAGGCGGTCGGCAGGTCCGGCATGAATGGCGTCTGGGTGCCTTTTCCGTGCAAAACCGTGGTTAACAACTGTTTTTCCATCTCCCAAGTACTCGCCGTCACGTACCACTGTTTTCCTAGCCCCTCGTCCGTTTTGACCGGGATCACCTTGCCCGCCTGTTCAAATGCCCGAAAGGTTTTGTTGATACAGTCCTGCGTCAAACTCGGGTGCAACGGCAACGTGTTGGCCGCCACCGCCGCTTTGGCAAAAAACACCTGACTTTGCTGCGCCAGTTCAATCCCTTGATGTAACGCTTTTTCCGGCACGGACCATAACGCCTGATTCGCCCGCTCACTGGCCACTTGCACTGCCTCAGGGGTGTTCCCGTCGACCCCCACCATCGCCATCGCCTGTTGATACACCGGTGAACGGGTGAGGCGACGCGCCGTTTCGTCGGCATCCAACGGGGTAAACAGGTGTACACGATCCCCACTGCGCGCCGCCGTATTCAGGAGCGTCGGCTGCGTATCGCGAGCCGAGGCCGCGAGTAACACCGTGCCCTGATCTTGCGCCACTTTACCTGGTGCGGTCGCGTACCCGTACTCGGCTTTGAGGCCGTCACGCACATCAATACGCTGCGATTGCCCGCCGGCAGTGACGGTGATGGACCCGTCGCTGACTCGACTCACCGTGACGTTGTCACCGATAGCCAGTTTTCCGTGTTTCGACAGCAACCGTAAGGTCTCCCCGACCTGCACCGTCAGGGGCTGTGCGGTATAGGCACGCCACTGCCCATCGAGATCAGCCAGTTTCATCACCTGCGATTGCCCCTTGGCGTCCAACAGCGTCAATGAACGGGTTTGCGGCGTGATGCGGTCAAGGGTATAGCGCTCAACACGGCGTTTATCGCCATTCCAACGCTCGAACACCATCCCTTCACGGTAGCTGTCAAGCTGCTTGCGGTGATGGCTGTCGAGCCACACCGGCACCAGTTGCGTGACCGTCACCTCGGTGCCGTGCAATTGCCCCTGCTCACGCAGCTGCTGGCGCACCGCGTTGGTGAGTAGCGCTTGTTCACGGGGGCCACTCACTTGCGCAACCACCGGTTGCCCCGCGGCAGCGAGGGCGCTGTAGGCACTGGCCACCGCGGCATAGCGTTGGCGTTTATCGCCGATATGGGACAGCTCAAGATGTGGCAGTGACGCGGGATGATCCGCCTGCCCAAAGCGCGGCACCCCCGCCGCTTCCAAGGTGGCCAGCACGTTCCCCGTGCCTTTGCGCCCGCCACTGTCGAGCATCACCACTTGGGTATTGTGGGCTTTAGCCTGCTCAAGCACCGATAAGGCCGATGTCAACGACAAGGTTTCGGCGTGGGCAATGACCAACGTGCCATTGCGCGGCACCGTCACCGGTGTTTCGCTGCCTTGCCAGTGCGTTTGCGCCACGCCATCAAAGCGGCGGTCTGCCGAAAATGCCTGCGTGGCACCCTTATCCAAGGTCAAGACCGTCACCGCTCGCCCTTGGGCTTGTGCCATCGTGACGGCGTCAAGCACACCGTCACGCAGCGCTTTCCCTTGACCACGGCCATCGACAATCGCCAAGTTCGGCAAGGTATCCGCCACCTTTTCCATCGCTGGGGATAACGGCACCGAACGTGTCGCAAAGCTGACCGTGCGATTGTGCTGCTTGATGTCCCCCGCCAACTGCTGAAGTGTCAGTTCATCGGTCAAATGAATGGCGGAGGTGAACAGCCCTTTTTTCTCATCCAACGGAATGAGCTGATGCGTCTTAATGGCATGGTCAATCGCCTCGCGCACGTGCCCAATTAACCCAGGTTCGGCGGTTAATCCATTGAGCGTCTTACTGAGCACTTGGCTGTAGGTCATGCTCAGCTGCTTATCACTGAGTAACGCAATCGCCGCCGTCACCGCCTCGCGGATGTCTGGCTGAACCGACGGTGTCGCTTGCACGGTTTTTTGCTGGGCTCGCTGCTCGGCCGCCGCATAGAAGTCTCGGCGCTCATCGACCCCAAAGCCATTCTTGTCCAAGCGCGCAAACCAATCGGCCAGTAACGTACTTTTGTCGGGCGTGTGTTTCACCTGCCGCGTATCCAGCGCCGCCACATCCCGTGACTTGAGGGAGGCTTCATGCCCCACCGCCTCCACAATGTGTTGCCGACGCTGAGAAAACGGCGCCACGGGCACGCCTTCTATTTCCCATAAGCCATTTTTGCCCGTGGTGTGCGTTTTGAAGCCCAACGATTCAATTTCTTGGCGTAACGTATGACGATAAATTTGCCCCAGTGACACTTGGAGCGCATAAATCGCTTCACTAAACCCCTGTTTATGTTGCGTATCGCTCGACAAGGTGCGCCACTGCTCCCCCAGTGCCGTGGCGTTCATCACCAAGCTGTGGGTGTGCAACTGCGGGTCGTGCTCACGGGAGGTGTCATGATTAAAGGCCGCTACCACCAGATTTTGCGTCATCTCAAGGCGCGATACGCCGTTTTCCATCACCCGTGTGGAGGCCAGCGATTCGACTTCGGCGAGCGCGACACTGACCGCGCGGTTGTGCGCGTCAATCATGCGCTTATCACCGAGCACTATCCCTAACACCGAGACACTTTTGGGGGCCGAAAAGGTCAAGTCATGGCCTTCTCGGTGGGTATTTTTGCCGTTTTCAAGCCGTTCCAGACTCTGCCCGTTTGGTAAACGACCTGCTAACATCTCGGCAAGCTGGGCTTTACTGACCTCGCCTTCCAGCCCCAAGGCTTTGGCCCCCTCGCCTAACCACCGCGCCTCCATGTTGCCTAAAAAGTAGTAATTGTCTTGGTCGGTGTAATAATCCACCGCCCCGACCGCTATCGGTGCAATACTGAGCATTTACCAATTCTCCGGTTCATCATGATCATCCTCGTGAGAAGGGGATCGTTCTCGAGGGTGGGCCACAAACGCGTTTTCCAAGGCGCGTAATTTGGCGTACTGCTCGTAGGCTGAGGCTTCATCCAGCGACGACGCTGCCGAGCGTGGCGACAGGATTTCACCGGTTTCGGTGTCCACCGTGACGTTATCCAACCCCATCTCATGACCGGAATGTGCGCGCTCTGGGGATCGCCCTTGTGCCCCGCCCCCCATCGACGTTGCCGGTTTTGCGGCAGTCGCCGTCGGTGCTGCTTTGATGGCCGTTGGCTCGGTGACCGGCGGCGCCGTTGTCACCGAGGCGGTACTGACCGACGCCACCGTTTCCCCCGTCACCGCACGGTGAATGGCGTCCTGCACGGCTTCCGGCAGGCCATTGACGGCCAAGCGCGCATTCAATTCGTTGTCAATCTCCGGATCTAAACTCTCCTTGACCGCCCGTGGGGTAAATTCCGCCGCGACCGCTTTTAGGTGGGTATAGCGCATGGCCATTTTCACCACCGGGTATTTCCCTGGCAGGGTCACGTAGCAATGCAAGTCCGGCAGAGCCTGCACATCGGAGTAGTTCACCAAGTATTCATCCTCTTGTTGCTTACTGAACGACACCCCGTCCCGTACCGCTTCCTTACCGTAACTGTATTGCTCACTGAAAAACTTGGCGCGTTGCTGCCCGAGCTGGTTACGCACCCACGTCGCCACACTTTCGTCGGGGGAGCGAAAAAACAGCCGTGAGTTAATTAAATCCATCATGCTGTCGGCTTTTTCACGCCCGTAGATATCGTCCAACTGCGGCTTGTTTTGAAAGCCAAGCACAAAACAGCCGCCAAATTTTCGCGCTTCCGACAACGCTTGTTTTAACCCCGGCAGTTGATGCAAGGAGGCCAACTCATCGTAGATAAACCACACGCGCCGCTCGGGGTTCTCGCCCATCTCCAACAAGCAATTGGCGGCTTGCTCTAACCACATCGAAATCAGCGGTTTCAGTGATTCATGCTGACGGGCGTTACTGGTGATCCACAGCCAACCGTGGCGTTTTTTCGGCTCGTTGACCGTTTTCATCCACTCCCGAATCGCAAACGGGGGTTTGCCATTGCGTTCAATCCCTTGCAGATAACGCAACGCTTTGACGTAGTTGGTCAGCACCCCGCGGATTGAAATCGCCGTCTTTTCCACCTTTTCTTCCATCAGGTTGCTGGCTTCCGTTTCCGCCACATACGCCCGCAACGTTTTTAAGTCGATAGCCAGTAACGTGCGCAACAGCTTGTTGTAACTGCGTTTATCGTCCCCGCGCAGCTTATTCCCCACGGCGGTAAAGATGGTGCGCGCCGACCCTGTCCAAAAGGGGTCTTCTTTGGTACTTTGCGGGATAAGCGTATTCGCGGCGGTATCAAAATCGGGAATGGTGGGGCATTCCTGCCACAAATCCCAATTTTCACAGCGCGTGTCCAAGGGATTGAGGAGCTTGTCGTGATTTTCTTGAAAATGCTTTTTCACCAACGAACAACCTTTATCGAACACCACCACCATGTCCCCGCGCTCACGCAGTTGGATCAGCAGTTTATTGATGGCGTTGGATTTACCGGAGCCGGGCGTGCCGTGCATCACGATGTTTTTGACTTCACTGTTGAGCAGCAGGGGGAGTCCATCAAAGGTGATCGGGGAGGCTTCTCGCTGACGACGCATCTGTTTGGCCACTGCCTTCACGTCCTCGGTCAGCGCCCGCCCGCCCACCAAATCGTCATTGGCTTGACGTTTGCCGAGGCGGTATAACGTACCGTAAATAACCAGCGCCAAGACCCCGACCCACACCGTCGTCCACACCACAGACAGCCATAACTCCTGCAAGACAATGTCGCCGGCATACACCATGTACGGATCTTTCAAGATGTGCGCCGACGTAAAGTGATAAACGGTGTCGTCAAAGTGCACGTCATACAACGGGGGCACCCGATAAAGGGCTTTCTCGCCGCCGGCCGTCAATTTTAGCCACCAATAGAGTCCGCCGTTGCGGATCTCCTGCGTAGGCACTTTGAGGTAAAAAATCAGGGGCAGTATCAATAACGTTGCCAATATCAGCCAATTGGCAATCCGTTTATTGACTTGCATAAACATGCCGAGCATGTAGCTAAAGACCTGCCCACCCTGCGTAATGTGCTTGGTTGAACTCATAGAAGACTCACTGGATCAAAGACAATAAGAAAAAAGGAAAGAAATGTTATCGGGGTGCGCTCGCCCTAAGCCATCAACGCGCTTGCTCGTGGGACGCGGTACACGCTACACACCACTGAACACCGGGTAACGCTCGGCGACGCGCCTCGGGCAAGGCCTCTCCGCATTCACGGCAACAGACCGCACTCTGCCCGCGGTATTGCGGTCGTGTTTTTAACCGCAACGCCAATAAAAAGGCGGCTTCCGCGTGTGCGACATCAATCTCATCGGCCATTATCATCTCCGGTTAACACACCAACCCGGCAGGGAATACCCGAAGGTACGCCAGCCAGAGAGGGTGTATTTGATGGGGTTATTCTGATTTATCGGGTTTACTCGCCCCTGGCGGGGTAATGTGCGGGCGCATGGTCACGCGCTTACCTTTACTCGGCTCCCCCGGTAAGATTTTTTGTGCCGCTTTCTCCGCCGCTAAGCCCGCCTCATGATCTTTTGCCGCACGCTCATGGGACTGTTGCAAGGTTTGACGCGTGGCAGACACGTCCGACTGCTGAGCCTGCACCCGTGCTTTGACTTCATCAATGCCCTGTTGCGCCGCTTGCTGCTGCGAGGAGACCGCTTGCGGTACATCACGGCGAATGTGTGCGTTGTCGGCCAGTTGGCCAATCAACTCAGCATCACGGTCATAGTTGCCGCGTACAACCCCTTCATAGGCACCGAGCGAATACCCTTGCCCGTCCCCCATCGCCTCAATCTTGGCGCGATTTTGCGCGTAATCTTGCTCAATTGCCGGCACCACCCGTTCGTGGATAAAGCGTTTTGCTAACTGCTCGCGTTCTTGCCCAATCGCCACGTCACTGGCGTTGGTCAACAAGGCCTCCGCACGCTCTGGGGCTTTTTCATGCACATACTGCACAAACTGCTGGTCATAGATGCTGTCCCATTGCGCGCTGTTATTCTGCGCATGGCTCGCCATCTCGCTGTACTCTTGACTCTTAGTGTGGCTGTTGCTGTATTGCTGGAACAGGTTATCCGCAATATTCAGCGTCGCCGCAAATTGATCCACATTGGAGTTGGCGTCATTGTCGTGCTGATTGGTGCCTCGGGATTGACTCCACCGCAACAAGTAATCGTGCCCCTCTTTAAAGTCCTTCGCCGCTTGGGCACTCTCATCTTGTCGATGCCCCTGTTGCCCCGTGCTGGACGATTGGGTGCCGTGAGACGACCCCGTTGAGCCGGACACATTGGCGTCAGCATAAGCATCTGTTCTCCAAATACCAGGTAAGCCAACCCCTACATTACCTTTTACCCCTGCCGTGGCAGTGCCACGGGTGGTTTTGTCCATCAGTTCAGAATAAGCCTGCTGCTTATTAATCCCTTTACTGCGCGCATAACTGCTCACCGCCGAGTCCATTTTCATGGCCGCGGCACTGGCTGAGGCGGTTTCGCCACTGTCCGACTGTTTCGACAAGGTGGTACTGTTCCCCCGCTGTTGAGAAAACTGCGACAGCTGATTAAAACTGCTGTTTACCGAATGTTGGTAACTTTGCAGGTAACTCGCCGCATCCGCTTCCGCGTGACGGGCTTGTTGTTGCAAGGTGCTACTGATAGCTTGCGATCCCCGAATAGACACCGGCAATTTCGACATGCCCTCCTGCACGTTGTGCACCACTTGCCCGTCTTGGGTACGTGTCGTGCTCGCGCCACTCGCCAGCTGACGGGTCATTTGCCCGTCGCGGAAACCGTAGTTGGTGTCCCACTTATTGCCGGTCACGTTATCGGTTTGCATGTTGTTAAACGACCACGTCCCGTCTGCCGCTTGCGACGAACTGGCGGTGGCTGAACTGTTAATGGCCGTACCGAGGTAGTTCCCTGCCTGCGCAATGGCCGGCCCTAATCCTCTGACTATCGCTACGGCAATAAACGGAATGGAAATCGACAACCAGCCCGCAATAAGACCAATGTCACTGTGGATTTGCTGGATAGTGGCTTGGTTCCCCAAGTTAAAATCCATGCCCCCCGTTTTCCGACTTAAATAGAAACTCGTGGCGTAGTTTAAAATGGCAAACATCGGCGCCCACGACTGCAAGTAAATAATCGACATGATGTAGTTAAACAACATCTTGCCCGTCAGCACATGAATGACGGCCAGCAAGATAAAGATGGGAAACAGCGCAATCACAAACGAAAACAAAATGGTGTTGAGCAGTGGCACAAACGAGGTCGCCACTTTGGAGGAGGTCGCCCAGCTCAGGCGCATTTTGTTGTACGACGAGGTGGACGACAGGTTGATTAAACTTGCCGTATCCCCACTTTGGGCACTGTAGGCACTGATACCGTGCTTTAACGCATTCATCACCACCGAATTGCGCATCAGCTGGCTCGCCGTCTTACTGCCTTTATAGTATACCCGATAGCTGTCACCGAGCATGGCACTGTAGAGCACATTCGCATCGGGTCGCCCCCCAAAAATCGACCGCACGGTGTAGTCCCACGTTTTGCCGTTCGGACTGGTATCAATGCCAATTTTCGGCATCAACACCTCTTTGGCGAGTTTTTCACAGGTCCAAAAGCCGGCGGGGGTCGCTTCCAAATTGCCTTGCGGCACCATCACGCCGCGAAGCGGGCTGGGATTTTTAAAAATCAAGGTATACGGGTCACGGGAGTTCATTAACTCTTGGAACGAATATTTGTGGTTAATCAAGATATCGCCAATGACGCAGTTTTTGGCGTACATCCCCATCAATTCCGCCAAATCCCCGTTCACGGTCATAATGTCACTCATGTTCCCCACCAAATCCGCCCCAAACAGCATCCCCGTTTTGCTGTAGCTCAGGGAATTGGGGGTATGAAACACCGTTTCATACAATTCGGTGAGGCTGGTGCCAATCGAGCTGATAAAGCGGGCGGGCACGGCAAGCCCCAATGGCACATTATCAATCGGATAAACCCCCGTGGGGTCTGTCCGGTCAATCACTTGCACCGTCCGTTTGGGCACCAACAACACACTGGAGATCAGGATAGAAACAGCGGCAAATTTGAGAATTTCTTTGGGGTCGTGACCGCGAATGTACACCACAAAAAAGGTCATCGCGGAAATCAAAAACACAATGCGAAACATCGAGTCCCACTCACTGGAGCCGATAATCGCGGCCACCCCCTGAAAGACGCGCTCCATGTATTCACCGCCCCCGAGCACATAGACGGTATCAATCGCGGCCATTACAGACTCCCCTTTTTATCCGGTTCAAACAAATTAAAGCGCGTATTTTGTTGAAAGCGCTCTTGCAATTGACTCGACGTTTGTTGGCGCAAATAGCTCATTTGTCGCTCCAGCTCCATCAACACATTCGATTTGACGTTCACTTGCTGCTGCAATTCCTCCAATTGGCGACTCGCCTCCGCCACATTTTGGCGCAGCACCTTCATCGGCTCTTCGGGGTAGTTACGACTGGCGAGGGCGATTTTGGCCTGATCAATCAACTCCGTCAGGTACTGCAATAAAATGTCATACGCAATGTAGTCCGACAGCGCGGGTAACAAGGAAACATTCAGGTTCAGTTGCATCGGGTCAACCAGATAACGCAAAATCGGAATAGAGGTACTCTGAATAAAGCCTTTTTCCGCTTCCGTTAAGGCCGTGTCCTCACGCAACTTGCTTTGAATTTGCGTGATCATGGTGTTCACCAAACTGTTCAAGCCGTTTTTCTCACTGATGGTGATGGTTTTGGTGCGCAGCTCTAAACAATTGACCGTCGAGACACACCCTTCAATCCTAATCGTGCCGCCGTACATCAACGCTTTGATCAACTCCTGTCGGTTGGCTTTCGGAATAGTGGTGGTGACTTTGTTGTCTTCGCCAAAAATCAAGGTGCCCGTGAGGTTCATGATCAGCTCTTTCAGCTCGGTATCGCCATCGAGCATCTTGTTTTTTTGCAACACTTCCCACATCAAATTTTTATTTTTGATCACCTGATCTTTCATGTTCTCCGGTGCGCGGTCATAGGCCTTATTCGCTTGCCCCCCGACCGTACAACCTTGTCGGGACGCCGCCCAGTCGGCAAACATATGGGTTTCACCGGCGATGTCCTGACAGATTTTTTGCGATTGCACCGTATTGGTGGGCCACAGTCCACCGATGATCCCTTGCGCCGCTTGGCACGAGGAGATGTTCATGCTGTTGACATCCGACGCCATTTTTTGCAGGAAATCTTTGGCTTGTTTGAGTTCCGGTACGGTGGTTTGCAGCGCCAAATCAAAAAAGTAACCGGCAGAGTTTTGCATCAGTTGTTTCACAAACTGCTGAAGCTGTTCACTGTCGATATACGAAAAGGATCCCAAATAGGCATCAATCCCCCCACAACCGGCGTTGAGTGACGGGGGCGTAAACGAGGCAATTTGCAGTTGTTTGACTTGGTTACGAATAAAGAAATTACCGCCCGTGGCATAACCGGCAGCTTGACCTTGCCAGGCACGGGCATCCGTGGCATTGCCATCAAACCCGAGCTTATTAAAGAAGTTATTCATGTCATTGTTGACGTTCGCCAGCGCACTGGACGAAGCCCCCATCAGCACGCTCAGCGCCAATGCGGGCAATAACCCAATGGATGACCGACGTGTGCCGTGTGGCCACGCCTTGTGCAATTGAGGCATAGTAAAAACCTTTAAAAAGGAGATAAATTAAACGGAAATGAGGTTTCCCATCAGAACCTCGAGCGCGGCGGAAAATGTTTTTCCGGCGTGAGTCGAGGTTGGCCAAGCGACGCGCGGCAGGCCGTTAGAATTTGCCAACGCCGATTAGCGAATGACACACCGCCGTGATGATGACACACTCAGCCTTGGGTGGCCGGCTTAAACGCCGACAACAGTGTGTCCCTGAGCGTGTGAAAGTCTTGCACTATTGTGGCTCGACGGTATCGATGCCAAGGCCGCGTTGACCAACAAAGATGCAATGAAAAGCACAGCTCATCGTGCCGATTAAACCAGCCTTCTATCATCCAGCCCCAGTTCAGTTGAGGTGAATCTGATTCGATATCCTCTCGCAGCAGCCGTTCCAGTAAAGCCGCTTGCGCGGGTGTGGCTCGAAATGCAACATAGGGCTTTTGATGATCAACAGGCCACCCATGCCCTTGGCAAGAGGCAATCGTCACCAAACCACATTGATTAAATGCCTCAACCAGCGGCGCAATCACGGGATCAATCATCGATTCATCTTGGTTTTTCATTACAATAGCCACGTGGAAATCACCTTAAAATCGTGGATCAATGATGCGCGAAGATACTGTGAATGCTTGCGATGAGGCCCTTCAGGGGACAATCGAAAACACAGTACCAATTCACAATTAAAATGCCCGGTAATATTCCATCCCCACCGCAATTGGGGACGAGTCGAAAGCGCATCTTGCCGTAATCGACTGAGGAACGGCCTTACCCGTGTCATCTCTGCTTGAAAAGCAATATACGGTTTGATGTCATGTACCGGCCAACCGTGCCCTTGACAGGAGGCATAAGTGATAAAACCCGCTTGATTAAACGCTGCCACTAAGGGCGCTATCTGCGGGTCAATCTCCGAATAATCCCGTTTTTTCATGGGGTACGCCTTTTCAGCCGCTGCATTTGATTGTGCAGATACCCCGCTTGCAGCAACGAGAATATCGCTACAGCTCCATGCCGGAGCGCCAACGCACAAAAACAATAGGGCACCACATACATAGCGATATTCAGGATATCTTTCACCCGCCATTGTGCTTCAGGAATGACCGCATCACCCGACCACATCCCGTTAAACAGTCCATGCAATAGCCACCATAAAAAAGCACCGGCGATAAGGTAACTGAGGCCATTCAGGACACTGCTGTCGACACGATGCCACTCGCGCTCACACGCGCGAGCGAGTTCCACTGTCTCCGCTGGCGTTTCTGACGACGCTGGTACGGTGTTATCGTCATGCCATTGTGCCAACTCGCGTGAATGATTTGGCTTGCTCATCAGTGATCTCCTTGAAACATGTCATGACTCAGGAAATCAGACAATGTGATATCGCCACTTTGGATGCCTGACACAAACTTGACCGCCCTCGGCTCGCCTTCTTGAGCCGCGCGCCGAATGAGGGATAACGACAATGCCTTATTGGTTGCGTACACCAACTGGGCTTTGAGCATCATGGCCTGAGCATTCCCCTCAACCACTAAGGCATCCAAGGTCGCCTCGGTGTGTGCATCGGGATAATATTCAGCCAGCCAGAGTCGCGCGGGCACTTTGCCTTGCTCAGCCAAGCGCATCATCTGCGGCTTCATCATGTCGTGAGTGAATTGCGCCTCGGCCTGTTCAATTTTGGGCAAAAATACCTGCTGTGAGAAAAGCGCGATACCCAATACGACGAACATCAAGATAACTATCATGACCTTAAATCGTCGCGCTTCTTTCGCTTTGAGGGGGTTATCCATCACAATAATGGCGGGGAGATGCGCAAAATTCATCTCCGTATTGCACGGTGTCTTCATAGTCTGACTCCAAAGCGTAAATTGAGAAAAATCGGGCGCACATCAATGATGTGCACCAACATGATAGTTATTCAATAAAAAATAGGGACATCAAAATACCGCGATAATCTTATCGCGGTATGAGTAATAGTGAGTAATAACAAGCGGATAAAAAAGGCTTAGTCCCTGATTAGGATCTCAAGTATTGAGCGTAAGAGAAGTTCACGTATCCGATTAATTAACGATCTTCTCGGGTATGCCATAGCCGTAAAACATACAACGTCGTATCAATAATTTCATACCGCAGTTCATAATCCATCACAAAAACACGCCGTACTTCGTGTGGTGTAAATTGAAAGAGTTGCTCTCCAATTCGAGGGTTTTTTACCAACAATGACTCGGGAAATTGGGTCAATGTTTGCACAACCCGTGCGGCAGCGACGGGATGGGTCTGTGCGAGGAAATCATAAACCCGAGAGAGATCAGATAACGCCTTGCTGGTCCATTGTAATTTCATCAACGCGGTACCGGTAATGGCTGCTCAGAACTCAAACTTTCTGCCCAGGCTCGTACGGCTTGGTGATCAATCACCTGACCGCACTCAACATCGACTAAGGCTTCGCGTGTCAACCTGTCTCGGATTTCTTCTTGCGCTATCCATGATGACAATGCTTGCTTCATAACCCAGCCTCGTGAACGTTCGAGACGCGCTGCAATTTCATCCACTTTATCCGCCATCGCCAATGGCACATGTGCCGTTAATACCTTCGTCGCATTGTGCTCTGGACTGTTTTTCATAAATTCACCTCATCAACAATCTTTATGATTTAATTTTAATCATAGTGATTATTTAAAAATCATTCAAGAAATGGCTCTAATGCTAAAATATGAGGCTATTGTTTGAACTCGCGCTCGACCTTTCGTCGAGTGATCCACCCAATCCGAAAAATGAAAAATAAAAACGTGAGATTCAACACGGATAAGCGCAACACCATTTTAGGTGAAAAATCGGGACAGAACCCGATGTGAGCCAAGGCATACACACGAGACTCGTTTTTTCGGGTTGTGTACCACAGCGCCCAGTCCGCATCAAAACTTAAATACAGCCGTCTAATAAACATCATTCACCTCATTCTTTACCTTGCTGACGTTTCATTATTGCGCGGCATAACGTGACTACTCCGCGCAATATCACTAACACCACATCCATCAGCGCGATAATAAACATCAACGTCGGCACCACAAACATCGCCACAAAACACGCTTTTTGCGTCCAAGACGGCGTATCACTGGCGGTGATATCCTGCCAAAGCCACTGATTAAGTGCGGCAAGCCCTGCCAAACTGACCAACGACAGGAAGAGGAAGGTAAAAAATCGCCACTCTTTTGAAAAACAACGCCGTAAAATCAGCACTTACTTGCCCCCTGCCGTGATGGCGATAAGGTTGCTGTTGATGCGGTTTAAAACATCCTGCATGGACGTCATCCCTTGCAGTAACGGGTAAGTCCGCAACGTATTGACCTCCACCAAAAACACCGTCGGGGTCATCACCGGCATGCCGTTGCCAAAAAAGGTTTGCACCACCGATTGCGGGGCAGGTGCGGCATTCGGAAATGCCGCATCCCCTTGCCCATCCAAGGTGTAAGCAAACACACTGAGCCCCGTTTGTTTCGACAACTCGGCCAATTGCGGATCAAATTGCTGACAATACGGGCAATGGGCCTGCATAAACAGCACCAAGGTATAATCATTCAGATTGATCACTGTGCCATTCGGCAACGTGTAGGGCTTCGCGGGTTTGACCTTCGGTGGCGGTGTATCAGTCTCGGGTTTTGAAAACACCGTCGTGGAGGCCGGTTTCCCTTGCCCTTTTTGCGCTTCCAGTGCGGCAATCTCATCCAGTACCGACCCGGAACTGCTGATGGCCACCAACCCGAGGACGAAAAAAAGGTGACGGTATTTCATGGGTGTTTATCCTTGTGTGAGGGCGATTGAAAGCCTTGCCAAGCACGCACTGCCGCATACAAAAAACCGGCTAACGAGATGGCCACTGCAAGTGCAAAGATAAACACCGTGCCAATGTCTTGGGTCAGTTCCAATATCAACAGCCAATCTTCCGTTAATTGGTGTTTGCGATAGGTGATGAGGACGTGTAACAGCCCCCAAAAGATCACCGCCGCCACCATCAAGGCCATGCCTAAATAAAGCAGCGCATTTTCAATCAGCTGCCCTTTGAATGTTTTTTCCATGAGGTTTATCTTCCTTCAAGGGGGTATAAATCAGATCGCCCTCATTGGCACGAACCGTATGCAGGTGAAATCGTTCAATCAGAGAACGGATAAAATGAAAGATATCAACGCTATCCACCAATTCGACCTGCTTATGATGGATCGCCCAATCTTCCTCGCTGATGGGGGGAAATACCGTCGGACCTAGCCCACTTTGCACCGTCAGCACAAAACGCCGCTCGTCATGATCAATCAGTAACTCGTGTATGTCATTGTCGGCCCGGTAGCTTGACCAAATCAGTCGCTTAACCACGGGAAAATGGCGCTGGATATCGGCCATTATCGGTGTAAGGGCTTTCGCTTCCTCAATCCAGCCACTCGGTCCCACACGAAACAACCGAGACTGACGAATTTTTTGCTGTTTTTTCATCGCAACACACCTCAATAATTGGGGGTAAAATCCGTGGAAATGTCTAAAAAGCGCCGCCCCAACGCATCTTGGGTCATAAACCCGTAAGCCAGCGGTTGGTATTGTTCCGTTTTAGGATCAACCAAGTACAAGGCCGGAAAGTGCGTAATGCCCATTTTGGCCACTTGCCCATTATCCGGTCGCGTATCCGGCAACACTTGACTGCGCGTACCATCCACCGACACCGGAATGAGGGCAATGCCATGCTGCTCAGCAAACTGCGCCACCACACTCGCCATCTGGTTATCCATCGGGTCAGCCCCGCGATAGAAGTAAAACAAGCCGTATTGACTCGACAACCGGTCAATGGCCTGCGCCTCGCTTTGCCGCGTTTTCGCCAGTTGCAACGGCACGGTACTGTTGTAATGACTGTGCAGCAGGTTGTAATCGAGGCTGGGTTGCTGAAGGAGCGCTTTTTGCACTGATCGCTCAAACAATCCCGATTGATTGAGCCAGAAACTTTGCAGCGCCATAAATTTGGCGGCGTTCTCCGGTGACGGTTGCATAATCGCGGTGTCCAGTGCTTCTTGCGTCAAGGCTTGCATCACCTTTTTTTGTAACGCGGCCGGCAGTGAGGCGACAGGGATTTGCGTCTCTGCCGTCAGTTCGTCCTCCTCCGGCGTCACCGGCTCGTTATACCAATGCCAACCCACTATCGGTTCATCCACATAGGTGGGGGTTTGCGGGGGCTCTGCCGCCCCCACCGTCAGTGAGGTTGTGGCCATCAAGAGGCCAAGCGGTAAATACCGTAATCCGCGTTTATCTTGTCTCAACACTCAATGTCCTCCCTGCCCTTGCAGGCTGTTGGCTATCTGTTCTTGGACGCGGTCAATCAGTTCTTGGTCTGCGGGAATATCGGTGCCGGCCTCCAAATCAGCGTAGAAATCCGCAAAATTCAACCGGTCAAACTCTATCGCTTGCAGTTCATCAATGGTAATGCCGCGACAATCACTGTGTTTGGCACTGCCAAACCCGATACCGAGCTGCCAACCTCGCCCTTGCTCTTGCACAATTTTGGCCAGCTTACTGTCAAACACACAGTAAGCCTCTTTTTTCTGCAAACAGACGCCCAGCACTTTGTTGGAACAATACGAACCGACATACACACTCAACTTGCGCTGCTTGGCTTTACCGAGGGCTTTTTCTTCACTGTCACAGTGGGCCAGCCCCACATCGTTACCCCAGCCGCCATTTTTACAGCAATCACTAAAACCCGCCGTGGCTTTGCGACACGTTTGCCGCTGTCCGGTAAATGCGGTGACATTCACGTCGTTCAGCTCCGCCACATCTTCGCCCGCCGCCGCCACCGCCGCTAACGCCGACACCGCTTTTTGGAAGCTATCCGCCTTGTCATTTTTGATTTGGTCACACTCGCCACTGGCACAAATCAGCTCGACCCCGCACATTTTACCGGTGCCACTGAGGCCTTTTTCACAGGAAAACACCGCCTGCTCACGCACACAGGTACTGCCGACGGCATCGGTACAGGGGGGTTCGCGCCCATTTCATCGAAAAGTCCAAAGTTTGCTCCTAGCCCTGTAATATCAAGGGCTACAGACAGTGTGTTATACGACAGTATTAACACTTGATACTATTACATTGAAAAATTAAAGATTCTAATTTCCTCAGTAAGGAATTATCAATAAATAAAGATAGCGTTCGTTTAGATAATTCATAGGTCAACATATATGTTTTGACGAATATATTTCCTTGGTATATCTTATACACATTAAATATGGGAGAAAGTATGGAACCACTACTGCTGTTTAAAATTTTAGCCGACCAAACCAGACTGGATATCGTGCTACTGCTAAAAGTATCAGGTGAACTGTGTGTTTGCGATATTTATACGACCTTAAATTTATCGCAACCAAAGACTTCTCGGCACCTAGCAATGCTAAGAGAATCAGGTCTTTTGCTCGATTCAAAGCATGGCAAATGGGTTCATTATCGATTATCTCCGGCATTACTACCTTGGGTGAAAAGTATCATTGATGTCACCTATGCCACAGAGAAAAACAGAGTTGCAGATTTGCTTAAGAGTCTAGAGACAAAAGAACCTGTGAGTCGCTGTTCTATATAAAAATTTTTAAGTTTACGTATTCGAAAAAACACATATAAGGTTGAGCTATGAAAAAACTAGAAGTATTTGATCCCGCATTATGCTGTAGCACTGGCGTTTGTGGAACCGAAGTCGATCAAACATTAGTAGACTTCGCAACAGATGCGGATTGGTTAAAAAAACAAGGCGTGAATGTAACGCGTTTTAATTTAGCGCAAGAGCCTATGGCTTTTGTTAACAACACAAAAGCGAAATCATTTCTGGAAACCGCAGGTGCCGAGTCACTTCCGCTATTGATTCTGGATGGCGAGATTGTGCTGACCGGTCGATATCCAAAACGACATGAGCTAGCCAGATGGTTTGGTATTCGCCTGAATATTGAAAAAGCCGAAATGGTTAAATCGTGTTGTGGTAATGGTAAAACGTGTTGTTAACAGGAGCAATAAAATGAAATTTTTAGATAACACACCTAATTATTTATTTTTTACTGGAAAAGGTGGTGTGGGAAAAACCTCTATTTCCTGTGCTACCGCAATTAAGTTGGCTGAAAAAGGGAAAAAAGTCTTACTGGTGAGCACTGATCCAGCTTCTAATGTTGGGCAAGTATTCTCTCAATCGATAGGCAACAATATTAAGCCAATAACATGGGTTCCAAATCTATTTGCTATTGAAATAGATCCTCAAGCCGCAGCCGAAGAATATCGAAACAAAATTATTAATCCAATCAAAGAAAGTTTACCTGAAGCGGTAATTCAAAGTATTACGGAACAGCTATCAGGCGCCTGTACTACAGAGATTGCAGCTTTCGATGAATTTACTGGGTTATTAACCAATACCGAAATTACAGAGCAATTTGACCATATCATTTTTGATACCGCACCAACGGGGCATACCATCCGTTTATTACAACTCCCGAGTGCATGGAGTGATTTTATTAGTGACAATCCTGATGGTGCGTCATGTTTAGGGCCAATGTCTGGTCTTGATAAACAACGTGAACAGTACAGCATGGCGGTGGAAGCATTGAGTGATAAATCACTAACAAGGTTAGTCTTGGTTGCACGACCTCAATCAGCCGCATTGAGAGAGGTTGCGAGAACCTATAGCGAGTTGTCATCTCTGGGTATCAAAAATCAGCAATTGATTGTCAATGGTGTTTTCCCTGAAACGGCGGTGACTGAAAATGATAAGTTATCCCATGAGCTCTACTCTCGTGAACAAGCGGCATTAGCGTCTATGCCTGATGTCCTACGCTCGTTACCTGTCGATATTCTTTATTTACAAAATATCAATATGGTGGGTGTCGATGCACTGAAGCAGTTGTTATCTAATGACATGCCACAAGTTCCAACTATTACCCCGACAAAACAACCTATTTCTTTACCTACCTTGTCAGAACTGGTTGGCGAAATATCTCAGCAACAGCATGGGCTGATTATGTTAATGGGAAAAGGTGGTGTAGGGAAAACAACGATTGCGGCCTCAATCGCAGTTAAATTGGCAGAAAAAGGGCTTGATGTACATCTGACCACATCTGATCCAGCTGCGCATATCGAATCAACCCTCGATGGTGTTTTACCCAACCTTCAAGTGAGCCGAATTGACCCTATCGCTGAAACAGAACGTTATCGTCATTATGTCTTAGAAACAAAAGGGAAAGATTTAGATGCCGAGGGGCGTGCATTACTTGAGGAAGATTTACGCTCTCCATGCACAGAAGAAATTGCGGTATTTCAGGCTTTTTCTCGCATCATTAGAGACGCGGGTAAACGTTTTGTCGTCATGGATACTGCACCGACCGGGCATACATTATTACTTCTGGATGCAACAGGGGCATACCATAAAGAAATTGCTAAAAAAATGGGCGAAAAAGGCCACTATTTAACGCCGATGATGCAATTACAAGATCCTGAACGTACTAAAGTTATTATTACGACTCTCGCTGAAACTACGCCTGTGCTTGAGGCGGTGAACTTACAAAATGATTTAATACGGGCAGATATACATCCGTGGGCGTGGGTGATCAATAACAGTCTATCTATCACGGAAACAACCTCACCATTGTTACTTTCAAGAGCAGAGCAGGAAATCGTTCAGATTGAAAAGGTGACATCAACATTGGCAAAACGTGTTGCTATTGTTCCTTTGCTTGAAAGAGAGCCTGTGGGGATATCTGCATTAAGTCAGCTCGCAGAATAAGTTTTATTTTCTAAAAATAAAAGGTGCACAAAAGCACCTTTTAAACGAGGTTGTTATGTTTATTGCCGCATTCATTTTTATTTTAACGATCACCTTTGTTATTTGGCAGCCCAAAGGACTGGGTATTGGCTGGAGTGCTACGGCAGGGGCGGTATTGGCACTGCTCTTTGGTGTGATCAGTTTTCAAGACATCCCGATTGTTTGGAACATTGTTTGGAATGCCACGGCGACATTTGTTGCCGTCATTATCATTAGCCTACTTTTAGATGAAAGTGGTTTCTTTGAATGGGCGGCATTACATGTTGCCAAATGGGGCGGGGGTAAAGGAAGGCTGTTATTCAGTTATATTGTGTTACTTGGTGCAACGGTGGCGGCTTTATTTGCTAATGATGGCGCGGCATTGATATTAACGCCCATTGTGATTGCGATGTTATTGGCACTTGGTTTCAACAAAGGCACAACATTAGCATTTATCATGGCTGCTGGGTTTATTGCAGATACGGCGAGCTTGCCGCTGATTGTTTCGAACCTCGTGAATATCGTTTCTGCGGACTTCTTTAATATTGGATTTACGGAATATGCCTCGATTATGGTGCCAGTGGATATTGCGGCGATTATCGCAACGCTCGTGATGCTGCATTGGTTTTTCCGTAAAGAGATTCCTAAGCAATATGATATTACTAAATTGATTGAGCCAGCTTTAGCTATTAAGGACATGGCAACGTTTAAAACAGGTTGGCTGGTATTGGTACTATTGCTCATCGGATTCTTTGTCTTAGAACCATTAGGTATCCCTGTTAGCGCTATTGCTGCAATTGGCGCCTTAATTCTTTGGGTGATTGCAGCCAGAGGCCATACGATTAATACCAAAAAAGTGTTACGTGGCGCCCCGTGGCAAATCGTCATTTTTTCTTTAGGTATGTATTTGGTTGTTTATGGTTTAAGAAATGCAGGGTTAACCGATTATCTTTCTGAAACGCTCAATTACCTTGCAGACAAAGGGTTATGGGCAGCTACTCTAGGCACTGGATTTATTACCGCATTTTTATCATCCATAATGAATAACATGCCAACGGTATTAATTGGTGCGCTATCTATTGAAGGGAGTGATGCGACAGAGTTAATCCAACAGGCGATGGTTTATGCCAATGTGATTGGTGCCGATTTAGGGCCAAAAATTACACCAATTGGCAGCTTGGCAACATTGTTATGGTTGCATGTTTTATCACAAAAGAACATGACCATTACATGGGGATATTATTTTAAAACGGGGATCATCATGACACTCCCTGTGCTCATTGTCACTCTCGTTGCTTTAGTGCTTCGACTTTCACTGTTAAATTAAGGCTAACCGAATGAATGAAATTACCATTTATCACAATCCAAATTGTGGCACTTCACGCAATACGCTTGCTATGATCCGCAATAGTGGTGTTGAGCCAACGATTATTTATTACCTGGAAACACCGCCGTCTAAGGATATGTTAGTACAACTTATTGCCGATATGAAAATCACGGTAAGGGCGTTATTACGAAAAAATGTTGAGCCTTATGAGCAATTAAACTTAGAAAAAGATATTTATACCGATGACCAACTCATTGATTTTATGTTGCGGTACCCAATACTGATTAATAGACCGATTGTTGTTACACCAGTAGGAACTAAGCTTTGCCGACCTTCAGAAGTCGTTTTGGATATATTACCTCATTCGCAACAACGAGAATTTATCAAAGAAGATGGCGAGGTTATTGTTGATAAACAAGGCATCAGAGTAAAGTAAATCACTGACGATATTTATCATGATGAGCATACCGATGCAGGGCATCAGTATGCTCATGTCAATCCGGTACTTGCTTAAGGTCGTTGATATTGGTATTTTAAAAAAAACATACAATTCATAGGAACAGCTGATCATATTATGCGCCTTACGCCACCCTGAGATACCTCCTTCCTTTTAGGTTGATACTAAATCAGCCAATTTCCATATCCCTTCTTTGGGATAATTTCGTTTATTTAAAATATGCTCTCCCATCTTGGGATTGATAGATTACAAGGTAGTCTAATATGCTTTTGTCCTCCTCTCGTCAGGACTGGCTGGGTAACATCCGTGGGGATGTCCTCGCCGGTATTGTTGTTGCTTTAGCGTTAATTCCTGAAGCAATCGCTTTTTCAATTATTGCCGGCGTCGACCCTAAAGTAGGGTTATACGCAGCATTTTCTATTTCAGTGATTATTGCTGTTATTGGGGGACGCCCCGGTATGATTTCCTCCGCAACGGGAGCAATGGCACTTTTAATGGTCGTTCTTGTGAAAGAACATGGCCTTCAGTATCTATTAGCCGCGACGGTTTTAACCGGGATATTTCAAGTTATCGCAGGATATTTAAAGCTCGGTAATTTAATGCGGTTTGTTTCACGCTCTGTCGTAACAGGGTTTGTTAATGCGTTAGCTATCTTGATTTTTTTAGCCCAACTTCCTGAGTTAACCCATGTGAGTTGGCATGTTTATGCGATGACCGCGGCAGGCTTAGGGATTATCTATCTGTTTCCATTAATCAATAAGACCATTCCTTCACCATTAGTGTGTATCGTTGTATTAACGGTCATTTCAATAGGCCTTGGCCTTGATATCCGCACCGTCGGGGATATGGGGGCTTTACCTGATAGCTTACCTATTTTCCTTTTACCCGATGTGCCAATAAACGTAGAAACACTCATTATCATACTACCTTATTCGCTCGCTCTTGCGGTTGTTGGGTTACTTGAGTCGATGATGACCGCAACGATTGTGGATGATTTGACCGATACAACCAGTGATAAAAATAGAGAATGTAAAGGGCAAGGTATTGCCAATATTGCCACCGCTTTTATTGGCGGGATGGCAGGATGTGCCATGATAGGTCAATCCATCATCAATATTAAATCGGGTGGTCGAGGTCGATTATCGACACTGGTTGCAGGCGTTGTTTTATTGCTAATGGTGGTTTTTCTTAATGATTGGGTATCAAAAATTCCAATGGCTGCCTTAGTTGCTGTGATGATTATGGTATCAATTGGGACCTTTTCTTGGCAATCCCTTGCTGATATACGAGTTCATCCGCTATCAACCAGCGTTGTTATGATAGCCACAGTAATTGTTGTCGTTTGGACCCATAATCTGGCTTATGGGGTACTTGTCGGAGTGCTCATTGCAGCGCTTAATTTTGCCAATAAAGTGGCGAGATACATGACAGTTACATCAACGCTAGATAAAAAAGTGCGCCATTATGGAGTTCGGGGGCAAATTTTCTTTGCCACATCAGAACGCTTTGTTAATGCCTTTGATTTTAAAGAAGACATTGATAAAGCGATTATCGATGTGAATCAAGCTCATTTTTGGGATATCACCTCAGTCAGTGCGTTAGATAAAGTGGTGATTAAGTTTAGACGTGAAGGGATTGATGTTGAAATTAAGGGGATGAATGAAGCCACCGCAACGTTGGTTGATAAATTTGGTATTCATGACGATCCGAAAAAAATTGAAAAATTCATGGGAGGTCATTAATTATGGCAGCAGATATCATTCAAAAAAATTGCGTAATTGGGTGTATTGACCGTTCGTCCTCGGCAATTGCTGTATGTCACGCCAGTGCTTGGATAGCTCAAACACTCGACCTACCACTGACACTGTTACACATGAATGAAAAAATCTCGACATCAGCACACCATGATTTAAGTGGGATCATCGGATTTGATACCCGAGAAACTTTATTGAATGAACTCGTGGATATTGAGGAAAAGCGAGCGCGTTTAACCCGTGAGGAAGGCCGACAATTATTGATGAGTGCAAAAAAAATCACTCAAGATTTAGGTCTTCATGATGTTAATACACTTCAGCGACAAGGAACGTTAGCCGAAATGCTAAATCAAGAAGATACGCATATTGTTGTACTTGGTCGTCGAGGCGAGCAATCTGAATTAACGGGCCATATTGGCCGTCAACTCGAAGGCATTATTCGACTTCAAAAAAACTCAGTGCTTATCTGTAAGCGAAACTTTACCCCACCGAAAAAGATAATGATTGCATTTGATGGCAGTGAGGAAGGTGAACGAGTCATTCATCGGTTAACACAAGTGAAATTATTAGCTGGTAGTGATTGCTATCTGGTGATGTACGGTAACCAAGACTGTCAGCTCAAAAAAGCACAAAACCAACTTCATCAAGCCGGTATTCAGGTGAAAGTCAATTTACTTGAGGGTGACAATAGCATCGTTGATGAGTTGTGTAACTTTGCAGTACAACACCATATTGATTTGATCATCATGGGGGCTTTTGGTCATTCGCGATTGAGGCAATTTCTTACCGGAAGTCATACGACAGAGATAATACATAAAACGCCCGTGTCATTACTCATCATTCGTTAGTCTTTTCGTCTATAGTCATTATTACCAAGAGAGGTGACTCGCTTTCGTCACCTCTCTATCATAATAAATGGCTACGATTTATCGACAATATGAATAAAATGAATGTGTTTTTCATATTGATCGAGGATATCATGAATAATCTGCGCTTCACTCCATCCCATAATATCGTAGTCTTGCCCACCTTCCTTTAAATAAACTTCAGCACGGTAATATTTCTGAGACTCATTATTTTCATCATCATCCATACCCACTAATGCAAAAGAAGGCGTCAAATAGACTCGTAATCGTATTTCATAGAGAAAATTGAGGTTCTCACCAAATTGTACTTCAAGAGTCACCCTATCGTCTTTCTCATTATGGATAGTGGCCTCGGTCCCCTGCTTTTCCAACTCAGTGACGACTGACTGCATAGCCGGCTCAATCACTTCCGTCATGAAACGTTTAACCTGATTACGTTTAGGAAAGAACGCTATTTTACGTAATCGACGCTCCCATGATAACCCCCCACGTCCGGTATTCGGTGCTAAAGTAGCAAGCTGTTGACTGTCTTTTTTATACACATCAATCCGTAAAGCTTTTAGCAATCCGACGATAGCAATCAATAAAATAATCGCAAAGGGTAACGCGGTCGCTATCGTCATGGTTTGCAATGCTGTTAATCCGCCGGCCAATAAAAGTGTGATTGCAACGGCCCCCATCAAAAAGGCCCAAAAAATACGTTGCCAAACGGGTGTGTGTATTTCACCACCCGAGGCTAACGTATCGACAACCATCGCCCCAGAATCCGCAGATGTCACAAAAAAAACAATGACCATCAACATAGCAACAAAAGAAAGAACAGATGAAAACGGAAAGTAATTTAAAAATTCAAATAAGGCGAGTGCAACGTCTTTTTGGACGACTTGCGCCAACATTTCTGCCCCATTATCACGGATCAAATGGATGGCGCTATTTCCAAAAAAAGTCATCCAAAGCAGTGTAAACCCAGCAGGAACAAACAAAACACCAGTAACAAACTCACGAATAGTACGGCCTCGAGAGATCCTCGCAATAAACATGCCCACAAAAGGGGACCATGAAAGCCACCATCCCCAGTACAATAATGTCCATCCCCCTAACCATTCACTCGATTGCGGTTCATAGGCATAAAGATTGAAGGTTTTATTGATGATATCTGAAAGATAAGCCCCGGTATTTTGGACAAAAGATTTAAGTAACAGTACTGTCGGGCCTAAAATCCCAATTAATAATAATAATAAACCCGCTAAACTGAGGTTGAGTTCAGAGAGAATTCGTATACCTTTATCTAAACCACTGACGACTGATAACGTCGCTAATCCTGTGATCACAACGATCAAAATTACTTGCATCGTTGGACTGACAGGAAAACCGAATAAGTGCGCTAATCCTGCGTTGACTTGCAAAACACCAAATCCAAGCGAAGTTGCAACCCCAAAAACGGTGCCAACAACAGCAAAAATATCAACAGCATGTCCCATTGGACCATAGATACGTTCACCAATGATGGGATAGAGAGCTGAACGCAATGTAAGCGGTAAGCCATGTCGATAACTAAAAAAAGCGAGAATTAAGGCGACAATGGCATAAATCGCCCAGGCATGTAAGCCCCAATGGAAAAATGTAATTTCCATTGCTTCTCTTGCAGCTTGAACCGTTTGTGGGTCTCCAACGGGGGGAGCAAGATAGTGCATCACGGGTTCTGCGACCCCGAAAAACATCAGTCCAATGCCCATTCCGGCAGAAAACAACATAGCGAACCAGGAAAGATAACTAAATTGCGGTTGAGCATGATCTGGACCGAGTTTAATTTGGCCAAATCGAGAGAGCCCTAAATAGGCGACGGTCAATAAAATCAATGCGACAGCCAGAATATAAAACCAACTGGCATTCTCAAAAAGTTGAGCTTGTAGGGTTTTTAACAAAATTTCAGAACGTTGAGGAAAAATAGCGGCTATTGCAACGACACATAAAATAATAAAAGCGGAAACAAAGAAAACGGGCGGATTTATCTTCCCCCACGTTTGAGACTTTTGTGGTGATGATGACATTCAATCTCCCTTTTAATGCGTGCTCATGATTGTCATGAAGCTCGGTTTATGGTGATAAATATAAGTTATTTAATTAAAACTCTTGTGTATACTTAAATATCTCTCTTATGTCATACCAAGCGGTATGACTATAAACTTGATAAACGAATAGAGGGACATTTATTGTACTATTTTCATCAATTTTGATACTTTCGAAATAGTATGCCGCGAACAACCTATCAGGTTTTCTATTTGGCTATAGCTTTTTTTCTCCATTAGAAGACCTTCAATTTTTTGGTGTAATATCTTATTGACCGGACGGCCTTTATACTTCCCTTCTTGTTTGGCTTTTTGCACTCCTTGCGCTTGACGACGCCGTCTATCTTCGTAATCCTTTCTTGCAACCGCTGCCAGCATGTCTAACATCATACTGTTAAGGGCTGCAAGCATTCGTTCTGTAAATTCATCGGTGCGACTCATAAACTGGTAACTGGTTGGCAGATCTAAAGAAACGACCTTTAACCCTTTATGTCCAATGAGATATTTTAATTTTTCCCAGTCATCGGTATTCAAGCGGCTAATTCTATCCACTTGTTCAACTAAAATAATATCTCCGGGCATAGCCACATTGAGTAAGCGAAAGAGTTCAGGTCGGTGAAGCTGAGCGCCTGACTCATTTTCTTCAAACCAGCAGGCAATTTGTAGCCCCATTCCTTCAGCAAATTTCAACAGTTCATTTTTTGCTCTTGACGCATCTTGCTCATGCGTAGAAGCACGTAGATATCCATAAATTCTTATATTTGTCTTCATCGGTGCACTATACATTGGTATTGTTATATCGGTGCATTATACATCTGTTTTTCATACTTACTACACTAGATTTCACTTAGTGTAGTTAAGGTAGACTTAAATTGCACTTCTGTATCGATTACGCGCGCATCCATTATATGATGTTGTTTATTTTTAGAGGATAGAACATAACCACAATGAAAGAGATTAAATCAGGCCGTATTCAAATTTTGACTGAACAGGAAATTCATGAGCTCTATTCTCGTCCAATATTTAATCAAATTGAGCGTGAAGAATATTTTTCATTAGATCCGAGTATCAAAAAAATCCTCGCTAAAATGGGAAAAATTGAAACGAAAATATATTTAATTCTTCTGATTGGTTATTTTCGCGCGAAGCCTGTTGTCGCTCAATTTAAACTACGAGAGGTTAAACACGATGTTGACTATATTTATGCGACACATTTTCCAAATAGAAAACCGAAATATCCCTTTATTGCTAAAAGCACTCGAGCAACATTGATTGCTAAAATGCATGAAATACTGGGTTTTTCGCGGTTATTAAAACGAGATAAACAAGCCTTGATAGAGCGTTTGAGTGATGTTGCAACAATCTGTACATATCCAAAATATATTTTTGATGAATGCCTTGCTTTTTTAGGACAAAACAGAATTGGATTAGTGGGTTATTCCACTTTGCAAAATATGATCACCACAGTTTTAGCTAATGAGAGGCATCGTACGGAGTTGATCCTGTCAAATAGCGTGCCACCAATAATACATAAAAAATTAAAGAAGATACTGCATACAAAAGGGGTCTTAAATAGTCTATCTGGCCAACAAGGCGCAGCTAAAAACTTTACACCTACAGAGCTCGCAAGTGAAATTGAAACGCATAACACCATAAAAAGTGTGTATCCCGACGTAAAACGTCTTGTTGGTGAATTGGGATTATCATTAGGTAATTTAAGCTATTATGCATCGATTATTCAACATCAATCGATTTATAAAATTCGTCGATTTCCCGAATGGCAAGGCATGTTATATCTGGTTTGTTATCTATTTTTTCGCTATCAAGAAACTAATGATAAATTGGTAACGGCTTTTTTGTATGTGACGAGAAAGCAAAGGGAAGCTGCGAGTGCTTCAGCTAAGTTACGCATTGCAGAAGAACTGGAAATTATTCGTGAAAAGTTAATGCATGCGGGTAATATTTTACACCTATTTGTTGATGAAACCGTCAGTGACAATACGCAATTTGGTGATATTCGCCAAAATGCATTTACAATGATCTCTAAAGATGAAATTCAGTTAATAAGTCAACATCTTAATAAGAATAGTTTTGATAAAACCCATTATGAGTGGCTATACATTGATACACAATACAGAAAAATTGCG
Source organism: Providencia sp. Me31A (assembly GCF_050487165.1). NCBI lineage: Bacteria > Pseudomonadati > Pseudomonadota > Gammaproteobacteria > Enterobacterales > Morganellaceae > Providencia > Providencia sp. Me31A. The sequence goes on along the minus strand of NZ_JBKQGZ010000031.1, from coordinate 8,950 downwards.
AATACGATGAGATCACTTTTTCTCGCTATTGATATCGAATGCGAACCAGAATTACAACTGCTGTCTTCCCAATTATTAACAGCAAAATTAGAACTTCAAAAAGATAAGCACATTTCTACCGCCGATCAGCGATTACTATTAAAAAACGATAAACCTTTTATCTTGATAGATGAACAGGTTAATACTCAACGATTTGAATACTATTTATACCAAAAAGTGGCTAGGATGATTGAGAGTAATCATATTTACATCAATGAAAGCGCAAATAACAAGCGTTTAGACGATGATTTGATTTCAGCCTCCGAGTGGAAAAAAAGCCATGTTATCATTCAAAAAACAGGATTAACTCGGCTCAATACGGCAATAGAACAAACGCTTTCGGAATTAAAGCAAAAATTGAGCGATCAAATGGAGCGTATTGGTCGTAATATCCATGATGGAGCCAATGATTTCGTGACACTTCAACCACGTTCAAATCAGTTAACATGGAAACTGGCGAATAAACGCTGGAAAGATGATATTGATAATCCCATATATAACCAGCTCCAACATATGGGGATCATTGAAATTATGGACTATGTTCATCAAAAAACGGGTTACTTAGATGCATTCAAAAATATCGCATCAAAAAAGAAAAACACTAAGGCCAAAGAGGGTGATTTACTCGCTTGCATATTTGGAAATGGCTCAAACTATGGTGTTCATCATATGTCATCAATATCAGATAGAGCCATCGGTGTGCTTAGAGCCGTCAATGATGGGTATATTAGACCTGAAACAACGAGTGAAGCTAATGATATGATATCTGATGCTTTAGCAAAACTCCCCATTTTCAACTATTATACGATTAACGAAAGTGCCCCATTTGGTAGCATTGATGGCCAAAAACATGGTTGCCGAATCAATACATTTAAAGCCCGTTTTTCTGCCAAATACTTCCGAAAAGGGAAAGGTGTATCGGCACTCACATTAGTTTCAAATCATATACCAATAAACACGAAAGTGATTTCAGCCAATGAATATGAGGCCCACCACGCATTCGATTTACTCTATAATAATACCAGTCATATTCAGCCCAAAACATTAGCAACAGACACGCATGGCGTTAACAACGTAAACTTTGCTATCCTTGATCTCTTTGGATATCAGTTTGCCCCGCGATACGCAAAATTTAAACACGTTTTTAATGAATTGTTTGACATCGAGTATGATGAGATCCTTTCTTTGAAACTTAAAAAATCGCTCAATTTATCACTCATTCAGGAAGAGTGGGAAAATATTCAATGGATAATTTGTTCATTAAGCCGTAAAACGACAACACAAAGCACGGTGATTACTAAGCTTTCTAACAGTAAGAAAAACAATCGCACCTTAGCGGCTCTTCGTGAATATGACCGATTAATTAAGTGCTTATATGTTCTCGATTATGTTGATGACAAAATGCTCAGGCAGTTCGTCCAACAGGCACTTAATCGGGGTGAGGCTTACCATCAATTACGGCGTGCAATCGCGTCAATTAATGGTAATCAATTTAGAGGTGGTGATGATTACCAGATAGAACAATGGAATGATTGTGCTCGTATCATCGCTAACTGCATTATTTATTATAATTCCGCATTATTATCCAGTTTGATTGAAAAATTTGCGCGTGAAAATAATCAAGAAGCGGTCAATATGATAGCCGAGTTATCGCCTGTTGCATGGCAGCATATACAGTTGGCTGGTAATTACACCTTTGGCCTTAAAAAAGATAATATTGTACTGGAAAGATTACTGGAGAATTTAGATCCTCTCATTTCAGAAGAGTCATTAAGCTTAGCGGCATAGTCTATTTATATTATTAATTTGCATATCGTCTGTAGCCCCTGATATCAAAGGGCTACGAGAAAACTTTGGACTTTTGGATGAAATGGGCGCGAAACCCCTAATAGCGTTAAGCAACGGTCGAGGATAACGGGATTATTGAGAATAAGGATTTTTAATTGATTGCGCGTGCGGGTCATGTTTTGGAATAACATTTTATTAGCAGGGTAATAAGAGTCACCAGAGTAGGTCAAATCGCCATTTTTGTCATAATTAAAATAAGGATCAACAATGACGGCAACATTATCAAATTCTTGCCCGATAACACCATGAGATGTTTGATTCGAATTATCGAAATAACGCTGATGAGTACTTAAACCTATCAATGGGGGAGTGAATTGCAATATTTCCCATTCTTTTGATTTTAAATTTAGCATAAAAAACATCATATCGGAAATATTGTCATAATATTCAAAACTTACATTACCACAATTTAAAACAGGGTCATTTTTTTATTATTAAAAAAACCGCGAATAAATGCCGCAACTTCTTTATTTGTTCTTATTTTTTCTGATAGCGAATACGTAACGGCACCAGCAAGAGATGATATTTTATCGGGGACATTATTTATTATTTCATTATGGTTTAAGGTTTGTGATTTATCATAAGAAAAAATACACTTACAACTACTTTGTCTAATTTTTTCTATAAAGTTAACATATTGATACGCTCTCATTCGTTGCGCTTCGTCTATGAAAATAACATCGTAATCATTGACATTGATATTCTCAATCTGTTTTATCGGTTGAATATCCCACCCTTGGTTATTTAAATAATGTTGCCCTGGATTTAATCCCCCACCATGAATGATCAATATTCGTTTACCTGCAGACTTTAAATTATTAGCAATATCATAAACTAACAGAGTTTTTCCTGTACCAGCACTACCAATAACCGCCGCAAAATGATCCCCTGAAGGAGCATTAACTCTGGCAATCACAGCCCGTTTGATATCACTTTGTTGCCCTGTTAAAAAATACTGCCCGTCTAAAAATTTTTCAGTTGAATTAAAATGTGAAACCAAATAATTCGAAGGATTAAATAATGAGTCTATATTTTTAATTTCAATCAAGATTTGACCTAATAGTATTCCACGCAGAAAGTTAAAATTGACTACATTTAGGTTATCATCTTTTAGAAAATATAACGAATCTGTCGATAACTCATAGGTGAAATTAAAATTTTTTTCATTGAGAAATTTTAAGTAATAATGATTTTGGATTAATTGTTTTTTGATTTTTTCTTCTGTGCACTCTCGCTTTAATTCTATATTGACAATGTACTTGTCACCAATTCGAAGTAAATCAAACTCTTTACTGATTTGAGGGATTTTATAACCAACAAAAAAATGATTAAATATCTGTTTATCACCACACTCATAACTTAGCTTTGTGACAAATTTTTTTAATACTTCGACTTCATCCGGTTTAATCTCGATACCATAATATTGATAATAACGCGTAAAATAGGCTTCACTTAATGTATTTGCCGCTTGTGTGAGTGAGATTAAATTAATATCTTTCATTTGGGTTTCCTTACACCGCCATAAAATGGTTATTTGGATGATTATACGCCATCTTCACTAAAGGAATAAGATAGAAATGCGGCTCCCTTATTAATAATTAAGCCTCGTCTAGAGGCTTAATTTGATAGTCAATTTGGACTTATAGAAAACGTCAACGGTCACTGGATTTCGTCAATAGAATTGATGTTAATATTTACTTCACTTTCTATCACACTTAAATAGTACAAAAATCCCACACTTACTAAAGTACCAATTAACCGACCGCAACTAAAGTACAATTTTTAGAGCAACCACAAGATACTCTATGTCCTTCCAAGGCAATCGCTTTACCTGCGATTTGAGAATAATTGGCCCCCTCTGCGATACTGCCTGTTTTTTTGCAAGCAGGACAAAAGACTTTCATTCCAACAGTTGCAATAGCAGCACCTTGGCTTGCAAAAGAACTCCCTTCAAGCACAATGCCCCCTGTTGATGTTGTATCGCCTTTCTGGATCACTTTACGGTTATCAATTGTACAGCGCATAATATTTTCTCACGATTAATCATCCCGTTTCCCTTCTCGTACTAAATGCCAAAGGGTAGTACCTTCGGGATTTTTATTTACATCAAACGCAATATCCCCTTGTTCAAAATAGGCCTCTTTTAACCCCCCTTTTTCAGTGTGATAGTAACCTGCCACTAATGCGGGCTCACCTGCCGTGATCGGTGTAATTTTTAAAGGTGTTCTATCTAACCGCTTATACCACGCTTGCGTAGCAGGGATATCAAAATGGCCGTAGCCACGAGTATGTAGGCTATCATCCGGTACAAGGCGAATAGGTCGAAGCAAATCATTCACCGCATAATAACTTTCTGGCACAGAGGCTAATGAATCACAGAGTATGGGATATTCACCAATTTGTATCACTAATGACTCGGGACTTTCAATGAGTTGGATTTCAGGATAGGGGGATAATTTTTTACGCACCCATTCTATTCCACCAAGGCGTTGCAATAAATATGGCGAGATAATGGTGATCCAATTAACACCGCGAACAGAGGTTCCAAAATCAGCAGCATCCATATGTATGGTTGAATTTACAGACAGTAATGGATAGCGTTCTGCTAACGTTCGTTCTTGGGCTTGATATTCATGGTAATTTCTAGGCAAGGTGATGCCAAAATCACAATAGCCCGCATCGGGAGATAACTGTTCTTTGAGGAAATTAAACCACCCTTGAAATTTAGCCAATCCATTTTCTTGAAAAATATAATCCCAAGGCAAGGTTAATTTTAAATATGTACGATCATAGTGCCCGCTCGCTTCCAGCGAGAGTGACATCGACATAATATAATTTGCCGCAGTTTCTGCATCAAATGCATCGCTCACATGCCACTCTAGATCATCTTTGTCAGTGCCTACCAAAAATTTGGTTTCAAATTTTTCAATATTCGCTTCATTGTATTTTTTGAGTCCTGAAAATCCGTGGGTATGAAAACGCAGTTCATACCCAAACTCGTCACGAAAACGACGAAAACAGTTTAAGGCATTCTGTTTTTTTTCTGCGGTATAGCCGAACGGATAAATCATAATGAGGGTGATACCCAAACGGCTCACTGCCATTCCCTCACTATTAAGCAATGAAAAATTGGCCAGTTGCTGTTCGATATGCTGTTTTTGAGCTTCCAATGTCATGTTTTTCTCTCTACTCCAACGCTAACGTCGCAAATGATGAGCCTATTGAAGCTAATGCCGCTACCGCCAAGCCCATAATTTCAGCCCCAGCAAGAAAAATAGCCAATATGATTAATGCAATCGCAGCAACCACTCCGAGCATAATATACTGAACCTCCTCAGAGGTGTTTTTCTTAATGGCTAACATCACCATTCCTGATGGGCCACTGGAGACTTGCATCACCACCTGAATAAACGCAAAGTTTTTAATATCTTCCGCCGTAAAATCCGTCTCATTGAGTACCGTGTTGGCATATTGTTCTAAATCTCTTTCAGTCAAAGTGATAACCGCTTTTGTTTCTGCCACAATATAGTAAAAAGCGACTTTAACCGCAGCTTGCGTTTTTGGGTCAATCAATGCATCACACACCCATTGTCCTGCCTCCATAAAAAAGGCGCCAGCCGCTTTAAAGTCCGCCAGTAACTCATCGGATAAAAAATACCAACTACTCGTGGGTTCCGTGTCTATTGTATAGCGTTCATGCAATAGTCCCATTTCAGAGAGGGCTTGCCCCACTTTTTGTTGATAAACTACAGGCATCACCAATACTTTCGCGATGAGGCTCGCATCACGAATAAGGGTCTTTTGCCATTCATTGTTGGCCAAACTTTCCACGGTTTTTTCCGTCATAATTGTCCACAGTTGCCACTCAGGTAATTTTCCCTCCCAAGGGGAGTCTTTAATCAGCGGGGTATTACGAATATCTAATAAGGGGAAATAAGGGCTATTGAGTATTTTATCAAACAGCGCTTCTTCACGAGCTCTAACCGGTTCTGGCTGTGAAGGAGGAATAGGACGATTAATGGGAGGAAATAAGCTAGGAAACAAATAACCAAACTTACCTAATAGGGCTTCTCGCTCACCCGCGGCTTCCGTTGTACGGAAATCTAAATCAGATTTATCAATGCGTAATAAACCAAAACGATCTTTGGTTGAAATTAATTTATAATCTCTTTCTTGCCGCTCACTTAATGTGTCTCCAGGAAATTTAATCTCAATCAACATCTTCAAGTTATCGTCATAATCCCAACCATCAAAGTAAGAAACTTTACGACCAGGCCAACGTTTATTTTCATCCTCAACAAGGATGATATCCGGGCGGCGAATATGCGTAACACCAAATTTAATGGCATTCGCAACCGAAGGTCTGGCAAATAGACTAAAAGAGCGGGAGCGATTTTTATCATGACCACGCGATAGCATCGGAATAGGCACACTCCTGTCAGCTTTCATAGCAAACACCACTTCCGCCTTGTAAGCCCAGTAGTTATCACTGAGCTTCTCTTCAGTCTGAATGATTTGGCTCATCGCCAGTTGTTTTAAATACTGCGTCCCTCTTTTTTTCGAAATACTAATTTTAGGAAAATGGATCGCATACGCGGCGCGCTCCATTAAATAACACGGGTCCTCATCACTTGGGAATTCGCCTTGTTCCATGTCTGCTCGAATGGTCGTTGCCGTACTGCACTGCATATTGTTTGAAAACTTTATTTTATTATCCGGCATTATTGTTCCTCCTTGAATTCCATAATGTATTCTTGTTCGGTATTATCGGAGACACGAAAATATCGCTCTTTTTTCGGTGGAGGTGTTTCTGCTAATTGCAGTGTTAGCGATTCAGTACTTTGCGTTTGAACAACTGCAGTACGCCCAGCGGCATCTGTCTTACCAATGACTTCCTGCCCATCCGGGGAGGTTATTTTATATAGCATTTGTTTTAACGGTTGGCCTGTTGACTCATTTTTCAATACAAAACCCGCTGAATAATCATAAATTGCATCCGATAAAGCACCGCCTCCCCCTAACTGATTAATGGAGACAGTTGCCCCTTCAATTTTGATATTCCCTTGTGGGTCAATGATGATGTGCCCGCCCGCATTGGCAATCACGATTTCGCCACTTTTAGCACGAAGCTCGATATGTCGCCCAACCATCACTTTTTGGTCGCCCGTAATATCGATAAATTGGCTTTTGCCTATCGTTAGCGTTTGCTGCCCTTTCACATTTAAACTTTCATTTTTTTCGGTTTCTCGATGACGATAACCTTTTGTAATCAAAGTATCATTATCACCAATCACCGTTGAACGCTGATGACCGATTTCCTCAGTCACATCGTGATCAACTTTAAGTGATTGGTCGTGTTTAATCCATTCACTGTGGTCATGATTAACCTCAGTGGTTCTATCATTCAGCACATAAGTATTCATGTCTTTTTGAGCATGAATGAACACTTCTTCGCGACCATTATCGTCATCAAAACGCAATTCATTAAATCCACTGCCTTTATGCGTTTTTGTCCGAAAAGTCGTTTGCGTTTTTTGATCTGGAAAATTCAGAGGGGGATGATTACGTCCATCATAGGTACAGCCAACCACCATGGGTCTATCCAAGTCGCCACCAATATAGGTGATCAATACTTGAGTCCCGATCCTCGGCACGGCAGAAAAGCCGTACCCACCGCCACTCCAGTTCATGGCAACACGCACCCAACAAGAAGCACCGTGATCTGGTTTTCCGTATCTATCCCAATGAAAATGCACTTTAATCGCACCATATTCATTAACATAGATTTCTTCCCCCGGAGGTCCAACAACCGTGGCAATTTCATCGCCATCTGCGGTAGGCTTATAACGATAAGGTGGACGCCACTCTTCTCTGCCCGGTATAAATGAAACGTTATTACTCAGTTGCGTCCCTTCCCCTCCGCCATTATCAGCGAGTGGCTGTACGCCTCTATGTGTGATTGCCACCACTTGCCAACTATCATTCATCGGTTCATGTGGGTGGTTTGTTAACGTAAAAATCTTACCGGGACGTAAAGCAAAGCAGTTAGTTATCGCAGTTCCAGCTCGCCTACCACTTTGTAATTGCTCAAAACGTGCTTGAGTCAGCGGACGACCTTCGTCGTCTAATTGAAATCGCCCATAGCTTTCAAATACACTGTGCTGCCCCATTTTATTTTCATCATTTTGTTCGTGCATCAATGGGTAAGAAGGACGTATATAGTTATTATCTTTTTGAATGAGTTGGTCACTGCACAACGACTCACCATAACGCCAGACAGATGCGATCGTATCTGTAATATCAGTTTCAGACTGTGGGTTATATGTAAGATGAATACCTGCCGTCATTCCCATATGTTCATCACTGTAAAACAGTTGATTTTCCTCAAACCAAAACGTAATCCCTTCTTCGGAAGCTAAACGACACCAAAACTCATACGCAGATTCTCTTTTTTGTGTTGTATAAGCGCGGGGCTGGTGTAATCCTTTTCGATAAAATAAGCAGTCTGATTTAATATGAGCTTCATCTAACAATATCTTTAAAATTTCGGGTGTCGTTTTATTTTGAAAAATACGACTATCTTGGTTTAAGGTCATCACCCACATTTCAGGGCGTATCTCAAAGTGATACCAGGTTTTGACACCATCTGTATTACCCTGCACACCACTGGAAAGTAAACCATTCACCGTTCGTATTATTTGACCGTCTCGTTTAACCGTCAATGACGAAGCACGGCCTAAATGTGACTGAAAATCAATAAAGGGTAAGAGACTCACGACACTTAAGTTTAAGGTATAAAGCGTTGATAATCCCTCAGTCAAAGTAAACTCTGTGACGAGGAAAGTACCCGATGGGAACCCACCTATCTCGCAATTAAACACCAGCCCTGTCGATAATGGTTCAATACCTATTGTTTTTAATAATGTCGTCTTGGCCTGTCAATGATCTTCAAAAAATCCACCACGATGATCATTGAAAAATACTCCACCTAATATCTAAAAAAATAATCTTAATCTCGGTGTTTAAAACGATAAGACTCGTTACCCGTTTCAAGAATGTGGCA
>NZ_JBKQGZ010000030.1:0-50927 GCF_050487165.1 Providencia sp. Me31A | reverse complement strand
GGCAGGTGGTGAGTGTCTCCCATCACGGCGTTCAACCTCTTGCCGACAACAGTGGCGGTGAGGGCACCCAAATGAGTAACCAGCTTTCCTTTATTCCCAGCACCCAAGAGTGGCGTCCCCCTTATCGATATAAGCCTCTCGCCGATGGGGATGAAGTTGCTACAGTCGTGGGGCCGAAAGGGGAGGAAATCTACACTAATAGCAAAGGGGAAGTGACGGTCTATTTCCATTGGGATAGGCGCGGCGTACCTGACCATAGCGCTTCTTGCTGGGTGCCCGTGACGCATGGTTGGAGCGGAAGTGGCTATGGGTTTATGAGCATTCCCCATGTTGGGCAGCAGGTTTTAATCAGTTACCTGAATGGCGATATTGACCGCCCCGTGATTACGGGATGCATGTACAACGGGCGCAATGCCCCTCCGTTAGATTTACCCGCACAAAAAACACGTACCACCTTTAAAACGTGCACTCATAAAGGGGAAGGCTTTAACGAATTACGTTTCGAAGACCAAGCAGGGCAAGAAGAAGTGTACATTCATGCCCAGCGTGACATGAATGTACATATTCAACATGACAGCCATACCCATGTCCAACACGATGTCAAACAGCGCATTGACCAACACCGCTTTACTGACATTCAAGGGGATGAGCATCTTCACGTTAAGGGAACACACAAAGCCTTAATAGAAGGTGATATCTCTGAACAGGTGCTTGGCAGTTATCATCAGCAAATTAACGGAGCACTGGTGAGTGAAAGTGGTCAAGAGACCCACATCACCAGCCAAGGCAAAGTGGTGATTGATGCGGCAACGGAAATTACCTTAAAAGTGAGTGGCAGTTTTGTGCGGGTGACACCGGGCAATGTGTTTACCTCAGGTAATGTGGCGATTGGTGATAGTGCAGGGGGTTCAGGGCAAGCAGTTAATATTCAATTGCCGGATGGTGTTGACCCGTTTGCGACACCGCCTTATCCCATTAAACCGTATTGTGCCATGCAAGCCCAAGCGACAGGCAGTTGGGTGATTAAACCGAGTGGGGGGCATCAATGAGACTCACCCCTTGGACAACATGGTTAACGACATCGAATGCGGACCCCGTTTATTTACTGCTCAATACGTTAGCCACACCCAACCCGACAGATTTATTGTTTGCCAACGATTGGGTTGAACAGGCATTTCCTATTTACAATGGCACCTCACTGGCCCATTTAATCGGTCAGAGCCCGTGGCTTGTGCAATTAAAGCCGAGTGCGTATGCCCCATTGGGGCAACTGCTTGACCGTAAAGGCTTTAGTGATAACACATGGGGTTGGGCATATCGCAGTTCGCTGGATTGGCAGTACCAGTTACGGCATTGGCAAAACCGCCAATTGGTGGAGCTGAATGAAGAGCTCGTGGTGCTGCGATTAATGGATACGCGCATTGCGAATGTGCTTATTCCCAAAATGCGTGCGGTGGATTGGTCTGTGCTGATGACGCCTGTTCATGAAGTGATGCTGGAGACACCCAGTGACCCTGCTTTTTTTGAATCGCCTACCCGGCATAACCCTTTACCCATTCCTGAACTGCAAGCCCGTCAGTTCATCATGGGGGAACACTTGCAGACTGCGTGGGAAAACTCTGCACAGTTTATCGAGCTGTTAGCGGAAAACCTTGCGTGTGAATTGTGGGAAAATCACGCAGAAGCTGCTCTATCGCTCGACACACCGGAAAGTCAACTTCACCGACGTTTAGTGGATTGGTTACAGCTGCACCCCTCACTCGCGGGGGATATTCATACCCGTACCGCCACACAATTTACGGACTATGCCCAGCAACAAGGCTGGCTAACCACGACAACGGAGCCGTCATGAGTCAGAAAGTCGAATCGTGCATTATCTGTGAAAACTACCGATTTTGGTTAGAACTGCAATTGGTCGATGATAAAGGACAACCCTTAGCCAACGTGCCGTATACGCTCGCCGAGCGAGGTACAGGCCGTACGATGCAAGGCAGCAGCGACTCACAAGGCCTGATAAAAGCGGAAGGCTTAACGGCTCGCCCGTACACTCTGAGCCTTGAAGCACAACCCTTAGCGGATGCTCTCACTGCGATGTCACCGCCTGCTGCTATTCAAGGCAAAGAAAAAACGCTGAATGATTATTGCCGTGAACAGGGGGATCTACTGAGTGAAAATAACCGAGCCGGGGCTTTTAACTCCGATATTCCCTCCGCCGTTTACCGTATGACGGCGGGGCAAATTAACCGTTCAGTGCATTATCAACAACGCGATAACGGTTATCTTCTGTTCTTCCCCTACGACCATCGTCGTGTGATTGCGATTAAACGGATAGCAGAGCCGGTGTTTGCTAAATCGGTATTGCGTGGTGAGGGGAATACGGATGCGGGTGAACATCCTGAAATCAGTAACTACTTTGGTTCCACGGCTGTTTATCAAATGCAGCTTAGACCCATTCAATCTAAACAAGCAAAACCATCTGAATTTTCGATTGCATCTTTATTTGGTATTTCGACGGCTGAGGCTAACCCCTTTATACTCATCCCGTTAGCGACAATGTTCCTTCAGCAAATGGCGGTATCAGGCGGTGCCGTCCAGAGTCAAAATACATGGCAATCTTCGGATGAATTTTATGATGATGACTCAACATCTCGTGCATCACCTTCAATAAAAATGAACGTTTCTCCAACACTGTCAGCACTGAGTATCCTTATGAGTATGGGATATGCGGGGGTTTTTACACGTACAGAATCGAGTGACTCGAGTGATTTACTGACTTATGAGGATTTAAAAGAAAAGGCGCTCGCGAAGGGAACCGCAACCACACGAATACGTATGAGTATTGATGATGGTGGTCAAGTGGTCGGCTATCATACATCTACGGATAGTGGACAAGACCAAGTTCCTGTTAGGATGATGGATCTCGCGTCAGAAGCGGAGACTCAAAAAGTTCGTTCATTGGCGGCCTATCAAGCATCGGAAGGTTTGCGATATGCGGGTAGTACAGCAGAGGTGTACAAATTTATAACCGATGATGGAGAAGACGTTTTTATCAGTTATGCGAAAAACGGTAATTTTTTGGGCGTTCAATCCCAAATCCATGAGGGGGAAAGACAATTTCATACGGGGCATCCGCCGTCACCGCCTTTCGATATTAGACCGCATACGGGTGGCAACCAGCTCCCTGAACCTGTTGATATTACGTCAGCAGGAGGCTTTCCAATCAATGAGGAGCAGCCTCAGATATACATTACACCAGTACCGGATGCGAAAGATTTACGTGATTATATTTTAATTACGCCAACACCATCGATCCCTGCGATATATGTTTATATGCAAGTTAAAGGGAAAAGAACTAAGAATAGGCTACCAGAAGGTAAAAATGGAGATTTAGGCCCTAGTGATGATATATTAGAAAAAAGAAATCCAGAAACGAATGAATTAATTCAAGTAAGGAAATATGACTCAGAAGGTAAACCAGTAAAAGATATAGATTATGGTCATGACCATGGTGCAGGGGATCCACATGTCCATGAGTGGAAATACCCATCAAATTCTGCACCAAACAAAGTAAGGTTAGCAGGAAGACCACTTCAACCTGGAGAGACAATCAATGATTAATAACATTAATTTTCATGATGTAAGTATACATGGTATATTTTATATAGAAGAAGAGGAAACCCTTGAGTTATTTTTATCTAATAATAAAAAATTACAGTTTGAACAAGTTATACATTGGGATTTTTCGGAATTTGAAAAACAAAATATAATACTTGATATTAAGCAGTATCAAGAAATTCCTTTGTGGATTAAAGAAGATTTTGGAATCAAAGAGGCATCACTATTAAATAATTTGCTATGTTTTATAGACTCAAGTGTAGGCCTTTCTGGAATAGTAATATATAAAAATGCAAAATTATTAGAAGATGAAATTTCATAAATAACCACCAACACCCGTTAATATCATTAACGTGTGTCGGTTTTTTTATGGCTTTAGCCAGTTTAAGTCGCGTTAGCGTCTTAAACATAAAACCACCTGCTTTGCGGGTGGAGTCAAAGGGTTATACCAAGAAAAACACCTTTCCGTTACGATATAGATGTTCAAGCTAATATTCGTAACCTAAATAAGGAAAGGTGTTTATGGGCATTAAAGCACAAAGCTCAGCGCATACAAAGTGGCTGTGTAAATACCATATCGTCTTTTCGCCGAAATTCAGACGGAAAGTGATTTTTAATAATATTCGTTCAAGTGTGGGTGAGATTTTACGAGACCTTTGTAAGTATAAAGGTGTTGAAATAATCGAAGGGCATCTGATGCCAGATCATGTTCACATGCTAGTCAGTATTCCCCCAAAGCTAAGCGTTTCAAGCTTTATGGGATATTTGAAGGGTAAAAGTTCGTTGATGATCTTTGATAGACATGCGAATTTAAAATATAAATTTGGCAATAGGAAGTTTTGGTCAGAAGGCTACTATGTAAGTACGGTAGGGCTAAATGAAGCCACAATTCAGAAATATATCAGAGAGCAAGAAAAGTCAGATTTAATCTCAGATAAACTTAGTAGGAAAGAGCATACAGATCCCTTCAAGGGGTAGGCCAAAGTAGCAAAGACATTTAGCTTGAACGAAGAGAAAGCCGCGTCATTTAGGCGCAGTCAGTAATAAGCCCTTATAGGGCTAGAGCAAACCACCCGCTATGCGGGCTGTCTCTTGATCACAAGTCCTTTTCAAGAAACTGAGCGAGCTCATAACCTTCAAGGATGGTCTGCAATTTAAGCCACCCTTCCCAGAGCGTCTTAACTGACGCTCTTCCATTTCGCTTACTGTCTTTCCAACCTCCAAGCCTTGCAAGATGCTCATAAGCCCATTTTGCTGTTGGTATTTTTTCTGGAAGAGGTGTCTTTAACCTTTTAAGCCAAAGTAATTTCCATGCTTTCGGTGACAAGATTTTCTCATAGCTAATATCTTCAATTTGCTCATTTACAAACTTTAATTGGAATATCCTTACTGCTAAAAAAGCATAAATAGTCGCTAATCTATCTAAGTTATCTTTACTCTGCACTCGAAGCTCTTCAACGCCAGTTCCTTCGCTTTTCCAGACCTTGTGATATTCTTCAATCAACCAACGTTTTTCGTAATAATCAATAATTTTCAAAGCATCTTCTGTATTATTTACTGGCTCATTAGTTAAAATATGCCAATTAAGCATCTTCCCGTCATGACCAATTCCAGAGCACCCAACATAGTTGAGATAAATAGGAGTTCCTTTTCTGTTGGACGGGGCTTTTATCGTCACTGCTGCATATTTTACATCCAGAGTGACCTGACTCGCTTTACGACCTCCTCTTTGAGCTATCTGAATTTGACGTTGTTCTACACTTTGCAGCTCTGATGCAAAGTGATAAAGCTTATCTGAACCTTCTTCTATATGGCGGCTCATCATTGACCGCACAACAAAACGTTGTTGGTTCGCTATTTTATAAGTGAGATAATCGTAGATGTCGGCTTCACGATCACAAACCGATATCACATTAGCCATCGCGGTTCCTAGTCGGGCAGCCATATTACGTGATGCTCTTTCCCATTTATAACCTTCCTTTTCTTCGTAAGGGCGTTTTAAACCCTTACGGCGGATACCTCGGGTCTTGATATCTCTCGTCCATCTTTGTTGTTCAATTAATCCAATAACATCAAGTGTTTCAGGAGCAAACAGCAAAATACTATGAGCAAGTAAACCTCGATGACGATTACCTTGGTTCACATGTCCTAAATCTGATTGAATAGAGCGATGGTTGTAGCTTAAGGTGGTTGTATCTTCTATTGCGAGAAGTAGGGAATAGCGGTGAACCTGATTTACTGTCGCATTAAAACCGGCTTCACCAATATCCTCTGCGGATATGTTATCGTTCCTAATAAATCGGTAAGCTCCCTCCATGCAGGCCGGTGACGGAGACGATTTTACTACCGATTTACCTGGATGCTGAGCCAAGTCTGAGGCCATTTTTACAAGCCTAGCCGTTCTTCTTGGGTCTCCAAGTTTAGCATGTCCAAATTGTTCTTTAGCCCACTCATTACTACTTCCCATCATCTCAGAATCCTCAATTAAATCCGTTAAAGATCTGATCGTGAGCTAAGCATTTAGTTCAAAAAAGTCCCTCACATTATGTGAAGGACTTCTGTATAAAAGACAGCCCGCATAGCGGGTGGTTATGATTAAATTTTAAAAAATAGCTTGCAAAGATTAAATTTATTTTAATGACAGAGGTTCAATGAAAATAATCACTACAGTTATCCGCCTCCCCTAAAATAAGCCAGCCTATAGCTAATAAAGTGTCAATTTGTTATTTTTAAAGTGAAAGTGGTAAAGTTTTTAATGTTAAAGTAAAAAATGGTGTTTGGAGTAATGTTAAATAATTAATTAGGTGTTTATATGAAAGATAAATTTTCTTATGAAATAGAAAGTACTAGCATAGATAAATTTACACTTGTATTTATTTTGGGTGTTTTGACTGGGCTAAAGTCAAAAACACTATCTATAGATGAAGCTAATAATTTAATATTTAAACTTTATTACGTTAAGTTTTTTTCAGAGCATAAAGTATCCAAACATGTTACTGAAATAATTTCTAAAGGTTGTGAACTTGAGGATGTACTAGATCTTGCGCCAGAGAAATTTGATTTCAATATTAATGAATTACTTGATGAAACTACTCTTGAAATAGCTAAGTTAGAAAAATTTGAATACTCAAATATCAGATAAATGGTGCAATGATGCGAAGTATAGTAAACGGCAGAAAAATCATTTTAAAAAATGATACTACGAATACAGGAGGTAGTGTACTTACAGCTTCTTCTCTAGCCAAACAAACCCAAGGAGTCGCCTGTGTGGGAGACTCTGTTTATTGTCCTTCATGTAAAAAAACAGGCACTATCGTTGAAGGAGATATCTTAATGAACATTAATGGTATCCCTGTCGCATTAGAAGGTCATAAAGTCGCTTGTGGGTGTTCAGGTGGCTGTATACTTGTCGCAGTAGGTTAAATTATAGCGTGATATCAGTACTTAGGAAAAAATAAAGTCTAGGTAATGACCACCTTTACGAATATTCGCAAAGGTGGCTAAATGATATTATTCAGTTTAAATTGAGTTCTAACTAATCAATATAATCCGCATACCACGGCATCATTTATTTTCGCCTATAATGCACTCACTCTCATTCTGTTATCCTATCTACTAACTAGTATGATAAATATACCCTCCACCGTAAAAAATGCCCCCTTGTTCAAGGCAAACATCACGTCCATAGCGTTCATAGTCAAAGTAATGGGATAAATGACCCAGTTGTGATAAATCATAACAACCACTTTCTTCTATCCAGTAATAACCTAAATCATATTCATTATTGACCCCCGCTAATTGCTGGAAAGAATCTAAATTATCCGCTAAATGAATTAAATCATGAAGTGAACTCGCTGAAGCTCCGATTTCAATTGCCGCCTGATAAAGGTCAGTTTCATCAGGCGATAACATGGCTAATTGCGTGGCTAACTCGTTCAACTCATCTAAAAGGCTGTATTCTGAAATGTAGGAAGAAAGGCCATCAATTGAGGATTCATAGTCCGTCAAGAAATACTCTTCATAGTGAATACCATCAATACCAATACGGGCTAAACAGTGTTCGATCTCTTTTGAGGTTGCCGGAAGCTCAAGCCACTCACCAACCAGTTCGCCTTCGTTATATTTACCTAAATTCGTAATAAAAACAGAGATAATCCCCGATTTTAGGCATGGGGAAGCCGTCGCAGTTATGCGCATATTAATATCCTATTATTGATGTGTTACGTTTTAATAAATGAAGATATTTTGATAAAAGGATCTATTTCCTTTTAGAATACGATATTGATATAAAATCCCCATCAGCTGAAAACAGACAATCTGCTTTAAAAATGATTAATGACGTTTTAGAGCAGGATAATGAGTTGCCTTACAGTCCCGATAACATGTTATGCTTTCTATCATGATTTCATTTTGGGCGGGTTAAAACGAAAAAAGCCCCTGTCCAATAAACTAGGGTCAGTTCATCAGGACAGAGGCTCTTGCTTTGGTGGAATATGGGTTACAAACTAAAATGCATGATAATAAAACTGTGATCATGATTACGTTTTTAGGCATAAGCTATTTCGAAATCACTTTATTTTGGCTTTCCAAAGAATCAATATAATCCGCATACCACTGCATCATTTCACGTCTTCCTTCTAAATATTGCGCATGGTTATAGGTTCCTCGAATAGAGTTTTTATCCTTATGTGCCAGCTGTATTTCAATCCACGCTGAATTAAACCCTTTCTCATGCAAGATTGTACTCATCGTGTGGCGAAAACCATGCCCGGTTGCTTTACCATCATACCCAATTCGCTTTAAGACCATGTTGATACTGGCTTCACTCATTGGTTGATTGATATTGCAACGCCCCGGAAAAACCAGTTGATATTGGCCTGTAAAAGCATGTAGCTCTTTTAAGATTTCAAGCACTTGTTTGGAAAGAGGAACGGAATGCGGTCTACGCATCTTCATTCTTTCTTCGGGAATTAACCAGAGTGCATTATCAAAATCAAACTCACTCCAGTGAGCAGCCCTTAGCTCAATCGTTCTCACTCCTGTTAGTAACAGCAGTTTAGTGGCTAAACGGGTAATAGGACTGCCTGTATATTCCGAAAGCTTCTGCAAGAGCTCAGGAAGCTCTTGAGCGGTAAGGTGAGGGAAGTGTTTTGTTTTTGGTGCTTTAAGCGTTCCCGTGAGCTCAGCGGCTGGATTTACCGTTGCACGTCCTGTTGCAATCGCATAACGAAAAATCTGATTACAGAATTGCCTAACCTTACGCATTTTTTCTAAAGCACCACGCTTTTCAATCATCCGTAAGATCTCCAACATTTCTAAAGGTAGGATCTCGGCAATAGGACGTTTAGCTAAATAAGGAAAGATATCTTTATCTAAAGCATCAAGAACACTTTCTGCATAGCTTTCGGACCATTCTGACGATTTATGGGAGTGCCATTCGATGGCGATCGCTTTAAACGTATTTTCTACGGTGATCTTTTTCGCAAGTTTCTCTAACTTCTTTTGTTCAGCCGGATCGTTACCTTCAGCTAATAGCTTTCTGGCTTCATCTCGTTTAACTCGTGCATCAGCAAGAGAAACATCAGGGTAAACACCAATCGATAATTTTTTCTCTTTACCAGCGAAGCGATATTTCATTCGCCAGTAACGAGCACCATTGGGTTTAACCAGAAGGTAAAGTCCACGCTCATCAGAGAGCTTATACTCTTTGTCTTTAGGTTTGGCAGTCTGTATCTGCCGGGCGCTGAGTGCCATAATGGGGGCCCCTAAATTACATTGAACACGATGAGCCCCCAAAAAAGCCCCCAACAGACACTTGATTTAGGTTGAGTCGTGTTGAGTTCGGTGGAGTTCGATGAGTGATAATACAAGGTAATTCAATGAATATAAAGGAGTTTACTTGACTTGAGGAGACCACTGTAGAAGTGAAAGTGGTGCCCGGACTCGGAATCGAACCAAGGACACGGGGATTTTCAATCCCCTGCTCTACCGACTGAGCTATCCGGGCAACGGAACGTATTAAACCTGATTCCATCCGTTGAGTCAAGGTGCATTATTAAAAGTTTCAACTGTATGCGCTTTTTTTCAACATGTTAGCTAATTTTTAAGCGAAATCACATGAAAAAACTAAGGTTAATGAAAAACGCCAATCTTACCTATGGCTCAAACTGGCATTTTTTCTGTTAGCGTAAGTATTTTTTCTGCGCATTATTTACTTTAATAAGGTAATTACGTGACTCCGCAGCTGGGTGCTTAGTGGATAACGTTTCATACACTTCACCGGGCTCTAAATTATTAATTCGTTGAGCAGCTTGCTTTTTATCATTATGGAAGACACGTAATACGCTACCTGCGCCACCGTTATAGGCCGTTATCACCGCATAGCGGCGTGAAGTACTGTTGCGGATATCCCCTAAATAGTTATTTTGTAAGATGGCTAAGTAAGCAGTACCTGTATCGATATTTTTTTCAGGATCAAATAAATAACTGCGACTTGGAACACCTGACTTCCCTTGTGAACGGAAAACGTCTTTACCTGCCGTATTTGGCATTATTTGCATCAAACCAAGGGCATCTGAACGGCTAACTGCATAAGGGTTGAAACTTGATTCTATTTGCATAATTGCAAGGATCAATGATTCATCAACGCCGTATTTTGCCGCGGATTTTTTGATATATGGTAAATATTTATGGGCACGTTTATCTAAATGGTTAGGAACCAATTGCATCGTTACCGACCAAACAATATTCATACCAGACTGGCGGCGCTGAATTTTATTCTCAACCAGATAATCAGCAAACTTTGTGGCTCGCCACTCCCAGCGAATGGCTTCCCCTGTATTATCTAAGACTTGCCCAAATAAAAATGGTTCTTTGCTGTAGGGGATATCATTGATATCGGAATAAAGGTTAATAGAATTTGGGTCATCACCCATCAATAAGGTGGTGATAATTGCTTTTTTTAAGTGTTGTGAAGGTTCAATGGCTGAAATGGTTTCAACAGTGATAGTCCCTGCATCAAAGTTAATATGGCTGCGGGTCTGATATTCATCCGTATATTTCACGTAGTCTTTTGGGCCTGCAATTAAGACTTCTTTAATCCCCCAAATGTTTTCAATATTGTGGGCAAATTGCCCCATCAAAATATCGAACCCATTGGTATCTTTGACATAATCAGGATTAAAGTCAGTTTTTTGATTGCTAGAACAAGAAATAATTAGAGGGATCAACACACTCAGTACAAATAGTTTTTTCATACCATCCACAGTCTTGAGGCAATAGTCTACCTACAAGGTAGGTAGACAAACAGATTATTTTTCAGGGGTATAGCCGTCAATATGAATATCATGACCTTCAAACAAGAATTTAACCATTTCTTGTTCTAACATTTTACGGTCATCAGGATTCATTGTGTTGAGCTTCTTTTCATTAATTAGCATGGTTTGTTTGGTCATCCATTGGCTCCATGCTTCTTTTGAAATCTCATTAAAAATACGCTTCCCTAACTCACCTGGGTAAAGCTGAAAATCTTGCCCATCTGCATCACGTTGTAAGAATGTACAAAAAATGGTTCTACTCATTAATTTTTCCTCAAATATCAGGTAGTAAGGCGAGCTGTTTTAATAAACTTTCAACTGGGGCTGCAAGGCCAATAGTTGCGCCTAGGTGTAAGTTATACCAGAGTCCTTTGTCTTCATCCATGACAGAATTAAATGCCTTAATATTAACTTTTACAGGGATAATGTCTAAATGAAAATGGCTAAAAGTGTGGCGAAAGGCAATTAATTGCTCTGGTTGGCCATATTGAAGACCTGATTGGCTCAACCATCCATTAAGTTGTTGTTGTGATTCAAATTGTGGGAAGGCAAACAACCCTCCCCAAATACCCGATGGCGGGCGCTGTTCTAACCACACACTATCATTATGTTGCATAATTAAAAACCAAGCACTTTTCTCTGGGATTTTTTGCTTTGGTTTTTTCCCTGGGTATTCCTGCCATGAATGATTGGCATAGGCAATACAACCAAAATTAAGCGGGCAAAGCTCACATTTAGGCTTGCTGCGGGTACAAACCATGGCACCTAAGTCCATCATGGCTTGGTTAAAATATTCAACCCCTTCTTTTGGGGTGACATCGGTGCTGATTTCCCAAAGACGGTTTTCAACCTCTTTTTTGCCCGGCCAACCATCAACCGCATAGGCACGCGCTAATACCCGTTTGACGTTACCATCTAAAATGGGGTAATGCTGCTTTTGCGATAGGGATAAGATTGCACCGGCTGTCGAACGACCAACACCGGGGAGCGCCAATACTTCATCAAATGTTGTTGGAAATTGACCATGGTATTGGCTGGCAATCACTTGTGCAGCTTTATGTAAGTTTCGAGCACGGGCGTAATAGCCAAGGCCAGTCCATAGGTGCAGAACCTCGTCAAGTGGGGCATTAGCAAGGGCGTTTACATCCGCAAAACGGGCAATAAATTTCTCAAAATAAGGGATAACTGTACTAACTTGGGTTTGCTGTAGCATGACTTCTGACAACCAAACATGGTAGGACGACTTTTCTTGCTGCCACGGCAAGGTCTTACGTCCATATTTATGGTACCAGTCGAGCACTGCTCGTGAAAATTGTTGTGCTTCCATTGATAATATTATTTTTATCGATATTTCAGTAATGGTAGGAATTGCAACATAGACGAAGAAGTCTGTAAACGCTTATTGTGTTGTTTAGTGTAAAGTTAGCCAATTATCAACTGCATCCTTGTGGAAGTTTTGCTAAACTCCTATTCCTTACATACTTAGGCTGTTAGGCAAGCTTAAATACGACGTTGTATAACTTGATTGTTGGCACATTAACTTAATTGGGCAACTATTTTTTAGAACCTTTATTATGATCAATAATGTTATCTCCCCCGAATATAATGAAGAAGGGCGGGTTATGCGCCGTGTCCGTAGTTTTGTCCGCCGTCAAGGGCGTCTGACAAAACGTCAGGAAGACGCATTAGAAAAAGAATGGGCTGAAATGGGGATTGATTTTACTAATGAACCCTTTGATTTCCCGAAAGTATTCAATAACTCAAATCCAGTCACTCTGGAGATTGGGTTTGGTATGGGCGCCTCATTGGTGACGATGGCGTCACAAAATGCAGATAAAAACTTTTTAGGTATTGAAGTTCATGCTCCGGGAGTAGGTGCATGTTTAGCATCGGCAAAAGAAGAAAATGCCACCAACCTTCGGGTGATGTGCCATGATGCGATTGAAGTTTTAGACTGCATGATCCCAGATGGTAGCCTATCGATGGTTCAGCTATTTTTCCCTGACCCATGGCATAAAGCTAAGCACAACAAGCGTCGTATTGTGCAAGTCCCATTTGCAGAAAAGATCCGTAGCAAATTAGCGATCGGCGGTGTGTTCCACATGGCGACAGATTGGGAGCCTTATGCAGAGCACATGCTTGAAGTGATGACCAGTGTCGAGGGTTATAAAAACTTATCATCATCAGGTGATTATGTTCCTCGTCCAGAAACAAGACCTGAAACAAAGTTTGAAAAGCGCGGCCAGCGGTTAGGGCACGGTGTATGGGATTTAATGTTTGAGAGGATCAAATAATGGCTAAACAACCACGTAGTCGTCGTTTACGTAAAAAAATGCGTTTGGATGAATTCCAAGAGTTAGGTTTTACGGTTAAATGGAGCTTTAAAGAAGGTACACCGATTGAGGAAGTCGATAGCACCGTTGACCAACTAATTGCAGAAGCGATTGAGCCAAATGGTTTAGCGTTTGAAGCGAGTGGCTATATGAACTGGGAAGGTATCGTTTGCCTGCAAAAAATTGGCAAATGTACTGAAGAACACCGCCAAATCGTTGAAAGCTGGTTAAAATCAAAAGGGATGAACGACGTTGTTGTTTCTGAACTGTTTGATGTTTGGTGGGAATAATCGATGTCTATTTATTGTCATAAATAGACAGAGTTTCTCAGCGGTTTGAAGAGGCATCCAAAATATTGGGTGCCTTTATTTTCTGGAGTCAAAATTTTGAGCGCCATGTTTTCTAACCAGCTACTCAATGACATTCTAGACCAAGTTCGGCCATTAATCGGCCAAGGTAACGTCGCAAACTATATTCCCGCTTTAGGGGCTGTATCTCCTCACCACTTAGGTATTGCGGTATCGACAATTGATGGTGAAATATTTACCGCAGGTGACGCCTACCGACGGTTTTCAATTCAATCGATCTCTAAGGTATTGAGCTTAACCCTTGCAATGACACGCTATGAAGAAGATGAGATATGGCGTCGCGTTGGCAAAGAGCCATCTGGTTTACCTTTTAATTCATTAATTCAGATTGAAATGGAAAAAGGGATACCCCGTAACCCGTTTATTAATGCGGGAGCTATTGTGATCACCGATATGCTGCAATCACGATTAAGTGCGCCCAAACAACGCATGCTGGAGTTTGTCCGAAAGTTAGCGTGTGAGCCAGATATCAGCTATGACACGGCGGTTGCCTACTCAGAAATGGAACATGCAAGCCGTAATGCCGCTATTGCTTATCTAATGAAATCTTTTGGTAATTTTGAAAATGACGTTTTAACGGTTCTCGAAACTTATTTTCATTATTGCTCTCTAAGTATGAACTGTGTTGAATTAGTAAGATGTTTTTCTTACTTAACATCGCAAGGAGTATCATCTTGCTCTATTGACCCTATCATCACACCTCTACAATCGAGGCAAATTAATGCATTGATGATGACTTGTGGTATGTATGATGGCTCTGGAGAATTTGCATTTCGCATAGGAATGCCCGGTAAGTCTGGTGTCGGTGGTGGCATCATTTGTGTTGTACCAAACCAATTTACCGTTGCGGTTTGGTCACCTGAACTCGATTCGGCAGGGAACTCTTTGGCCGGTTGTGCGGCTTTAGAGCTATTAACAAAACGAATTGGGCGTTCTGTTTTCTGATCTCGTTGATTAGAATAACGTTTTACTAGGAGATTTTATGTTACGCCGTACATTAATTGCATTTTCACTCCTCGCCTGTGCGACAAGCCAAGCGGCAGATTATAACTGTTCTGTTACGCCAAAAGATGACATCCTAATGACACCTGACAACGTTCAAGTCATTGGTAGAAGTGGTGACTTAAAAATTACACCCAGTGGCGAGATCACGTTTAATGGTAAAAATATTGCTGCAACAGAAGCCCAAAAACAACAAGCTATCCGCTATCAAACTGCCATCCGTAATGACCTGCCTTGGATCAAACAAGAATCAGAAAAAAAACTCGCTGATTCAAGAGTAACGATGGACAAAATGGTTGTTAAGGTGATCGGAAGTGATAGTAATATCCGTAACAGATTGACTAAGCTAGAAAAAGAATTAAATGGGCAAATTAATCAGATTATTGAAACGCGCCCTAACGGCTATGTATTCCACCATGAAGCAATGAAAACTGTTGAAGTAAAAGGACGGCAACTGATCAATGAAAGTCTTGGTGGGATTTTACAAGATAGCATCAATGAAATGGGGCGCAAGCAGTTGCTATCAGGTGGTGATGCAAGTAAAGCACTACAAGGTATGTTAGGTAATTTAGGGGGCTTACAGCAAGAACTTGAATCCGAATGGAAAAACCAAGAAAAGAGTTTTCAACAGTTTGGCCAACAGGTTTGTTCTAAAGTCACCTCAATAGAGCAGCAACGAGTTTCACTACTTAACTCAATAAAAAATAACTAATTGATTTATAGATATAAACAGTAATGCGTCTAGGCGTATTACTGTTTATATAAGATTATGTAAATTCAGTTTAATAAATGTGATATTAGCACCAATAATGGGAATGAAAATGAAATTGATTCTTATTTGATTGACATATAAGTCACTCACTTTACAATGCTGGTTTGGCTTAATGAATCAATTGGGATCACTTAAATGAAAAAATTCATTCCTGCTGTACTTGTTTCTGTATTGTCGTTCTCTGCTCCTTTCGCGCTTAGCGCTGAAACCTCTGCATTTACACCGAATGCAATTACTGCGCAAAGTGCTGAGAAAGTCACTATCAAGCATCTCTCAGGTGAAACCGAAGTTGCTAAAAAACCGCAAAAAGTGGTTCTATTTGATTTTGGCGTATATGACTCTATGCAAAAATTAGGCTTAGGCGATAAAGTCGTTGCATTACCAACGGCAAATGCACCCGCCTATATCAAAGGCAGCATTCCTACATCCATGGAAAACGCGGGGGGAATGAAACAACCAGACTTAGCCAAAATTGAACAATTAAAACCTGATCTTATTGTGATTACAGGTCGCCAAGGCAAATCTTATGAAGCATTATCAAAAATTGCTCCTACCATCAATTTAGGTTCTGATAGCAAACACTATATTGATTCAGTGAAAGCTAATCTAGCTGTAATAGGTGAGCTGTATGGCAATCAAAAGGCCGTTGATGAGCAATTAGTGGCACTCGATAAAACTATTGCAGACGCTCAGAAAAAAGCGGCTGATTCTAATAAAAAAGTTTTAGTGTTAATGCATAATGATGGCAAATTAATTCCAAATAACCAGTCTGTCGTTTATGACGTGGTAAAAGCACAGCGCGCACAATTGCCTATTGATGAAAATGCAGACAAATCAAAGCGTCGTGTTGTTGATACTAAAACTATTGCTCAGGCAAATCCTGATGTGATCTTAATTGTTGACCGTAGTGAAGCTATCCGTGCAGGGAAATTGGATAAAGCCGTTTTTGAAGATAGCAATATCCAAGAAACAAAAGCTTATAAAGACGGCAAAATTACCTATTTACAATCTGACCTGTGGTACTTGTCAGGTGGTGGTTTAGTGAGCTTAACAGAGCAAATTAATGCGGTTGTTAAGGCGCTTTAATGGATATCTGTCGTTGTCTGCTTGGCAACGGCAATATGTATGATCGCTATTGTTATTTTTACGTGTTATTCGTGTCGAATTTTTATCTCTAATAAAAAGCCAGCTTTTATGGAAATCTCCATTTAAGCTGGCTTTCATTCAATCAACCTATTGTTAATTCATGAAATTTTTTAGCTTAAAGGGATTACTCTTCACCTAAAAATAGCTCTAGTAACGAATTGAGAAATAGCTTTCCATGCTCTGTAATTTGCCACTCCTCATCTGTCTCTGTGATATAACCTTTTACTAAGGCTTCATCAATAGCAGGCCTGACGGTAGATTCAGGTAGCCCTGTGTATTGTGTGAATTCTTGACGAGGCATGGCTTCGAGTAAGCGAAAACGGTTCATGAAGTATTCAAATGGCTTATCTTCAGAATTCACATCATAAGACTGATGGATATAACGGCCTTCCATATAGCCTCGTGGATGTTTGGTTTTTACTGTGCGCTGAATTCGTCCATCTGCAAATGTCATTTTGCCGTGAGCTCCACAGCCAATGCCTAGGTAATCACCAAATCGCCAATAGTTGAGGTTGTGTTCACATTGATACCCCGGTTTGGCATAGGCAGAGGTTTCATATTGCTGATAACCTGCGGCACTTAGCAACTTATGGCCTTCGCTATAAATATCCCACAAGGTATCATCATCAGGCAGAGTCGGAGGACGTGACCCAAATTGGGTATTGGGCTCAATAGTCAATTGATACCAAGACAAATGAGGGGGAGCCAGTTCAATGGCTTGGCGCAGGTCAGATAACCCTTCATCGCGGGTTTGAGCAGGAAGTCCATGCATTAAATCGAGGTTAAAGCTTCTCAAATTCAAGCTGGTGGCTAACTGTGCAGCACGTTTGGCCTCATCTGGCCCATGAATGCGGCCTAGCGTAATGAGTTTATCGTTGCCAAAGCTTTGTACACCAATGGAGATACGGTTGATCCCCGCAGCTTGATAGCCAGCAAAGCGCTCAGCCTCAACAGTACCGGGGTTTGCCTCCATAGTGATTTCTGCTGCGGGATCTAATTGAATACGATGACGTACACCGTCCATCAACGCTTGCATGGACTCTGCGCTCAGTAAACTCGGCGTTCCACCACCAATAAAAATAGTTTTGACTGTGCGAGAGCTAACCCGTTGAGCATCAACGTCGAGATCTGCTAGCAGGTGTTCTACATATTCTCTTTGGGGGATCTCCCCCTTAAGCGTATGTGAATTGAAATCGCAATAGGGGCACTTCTGTACACACCAAGGAATATGGATATATAAACTTAATGGCGGCAGTTTATGCATTCTTGAGTGTATCCAACATCATTGCAAGCGCCTTACCACGATGGGAAACGGCTTGTTTTTCTGCTTTGGTTAACTCCGCAGAAGTACACCCTAGCTCAGGTATATAGAAAATAGGGTCATAACCAAAACCCCCTTGGCCTTTGCGTTCACGAGTGATCACGCCATGCCAACGTCCATGAAATACCAATGGTGTCGGATCTTGGGCATGGCGCATATACACGAGAACACAGTTAAATTGCGCCTGACGTTGGTCATCAGGCACATTCTCCATAGCACTCAGTAACTTAAGCAGATTTTGTTCATCACTGGCATCTTCCCCTGCATAACGTGCGGAATAGATACCCGGAGCACCGCCAAGCGCATCAACGGAAATCCCTGAATCATCAGCAATAGCAGGTAGTCCTGTTTGTTCCGCGGCATGGCGTGCCTTTAGGATCGCATTTTCAATGAAGGTTAACCCTGTTTCTTCTGCGGACTCAACGCCTAATGAGGTCTGAGCCACAATATCCATGCCAAAATCACGTAGCAGGTCGGATAACTCATTGACTTTTCCGGGGTTACCGGTAGCTAAAACAACTTTTTGCATTATCAAAAACTCGTGTTACATGATACCAATGGAATACATCATTGCCGTGAGTGAAGGGTCAATCCATAAGGATATATCCACACGTAAATAATTCAGCGCAATTAAGATAAACATGACTATCATAGCTGAAAAATCTAACCCCCCCATGGCTGGGATGATGCGACGGATTGGAGCCATTAATGGTTCGGTTAATTGGTAGAGTAAGTAATCAACAGGGTTACGCCCTTGGCTGACCCAACTCAAAATAGCGCGGATCAAAATCATCCAGAAGATGAGTTTACCGGTATAGGTTAATAATAAAATAACGCCCATAGGCAGGATGGTAACGCCTAAAATTGGCAGTAAATTAGTGGCCCACATACCAAAAACAATAGCCGCTAATGCCAACACAAATGCCACAACGACAGATGCGGTATCTATGGCACCCATGGCAGGGATCACGCGACGCAGTGGAGCAACAATAGGTTGAGTTGCTTTAACAACAAATTTCGAAAATGGGTTATAAAAATCAGCACGTACCCATTGCATCCAAACACGCAGTAATAAAACAAAAATATAGAGTTGGATCAGTGTAGTAACAACAAAAACTAAAGTCTGCATGGTAAATTCCGCGATTAAATTAAAAAAGTTTTTCCATTTCTTCGGCTCTATCAATTGCTCTTTGCATTGCATTAGCAACGGTTTGCGGAAGATTTTCATTATAAAATTGCTCTAAAGCCATCGCGGTGGTCCCGCCTTTAGAGGTCACTTGCTCACGTAATATTGCGAAAGTAGTGTCGTTTTGTGATTTTGCTAACGCGACAGAGCCCTCTATCGCATTGAGAACTAATTCACGGGCTTGCTCTGCATCATAGCCAAGCTGCTCCGCTTTTTGCTGCATGGATTCCATAAATAGGAACAAATATGCAGGCGAGCTTCCTGTAATCGCAATAATGTTATTGATTTCTTGCTCTTGCTTGCACCAAATGGTTGAGCCAACACTTTGCATTAATTGCTGCGTAAACTGCTTATCTTCCTCGGTAACTTTGCCTTGGGCGAATAACCCGCTGACGCCTTTACCCACTAATGAAGGGGTATTTGGCATAATACGCACGAGGTTTAATTGATGGGCAAAGTAATCGTTATAGCGTTCAGCTGGTATTCCTGCTGCAATAGTGAGCACCAACTTTTTATCAAAATCTGTGGCATTTTGTAATGGCTCGCATACCTCCTTCATCATCTGAGGTTTTACCGCTAGCACAATGACCTCGGCGGCTTTCACTGAGGCAAGGTTATTATCGCTGCTAATTATACCATATTGCTGAGCCAGTTTGCTGCGGCGCACAGGCGTTGGAGAACACACGGTTATCATTGATGCAGGATAACCATGGCTAACTAATCCTGCAATAATGGCATGAGCCATATTTCCTGCACCAATGAAGGCTATTTTACGATGTTGCATCTTGTTCTCCTTATTTATTGGTGATACTGGCGAGCGCCAAAAATGGCCGTTCCTATACGAACCAGTGTCGAACCACAGTGAATAGCGGCTCGCATATCATCAGTCATACCCATAGAAAGGGTATCCACTGTTGGGTAAATGGCTTGTAACTGCTTGAATGCTTTATCCATTTGGCGAAATGCAGCACATTGACGTTCATAATCTGCTTCAGGGGCAGGAATTGTCATCAAACCGCGTAATACGAGGTTTGGCATATCAACCAATTGAGCTGCAAGATCAGCAACTTCTTCTAATGTAATACCAGACTTACTATTTTCGTCACTGATATTAATTTGGATAAGAACATTTAATGGGGCTTTACCCTGAGGGCGTTGATCATTCAAGCGTTGAGCAATTTTAGCTCTATCAAGAGTATGGAACCAATCAAAGTATTCAGCCACTAAGCGGCTTTTATTTGACTGTAATGGGCCGATAAAGTGCCAAACGAGATCATTTCTATCAGAAAAATATTGAATTTTTTCAACGCCTTCTTGAACATAGTTCTCACCAAACTGGCGCTGACCAGCTTCTATTGCCTCTAAAATAGCATCACATGGTTTGGTTTTACTGACAGCCAGCAGGGTAATGTCTTGTGGTGAACGTTGACACTCAACTGCGGCATTATGAATACGCGCTGTCACATCAGAGATATTATTTTGAATGGTCATTATTTTATTCAATATGGTTATATTCAATACTGTTTAATTCATGCCATGCATGAACGGCGACGGTTGGCTATAGTGTAAAGCAAATTGCGTCAGAACGGCACCTTTGCATGAGATGATTACAAAAAAATACTGTTTTATACAGATAAGTAACGCATATTCTTAACAATATCGCTATTACTCAGTATCGTACCTGTTTTTTGGTGATGGGAAAGGCGTTAATACCATACTGTCTCTTTGCACTTAAAAACAATTTTTTTGTTATTTATTATAGGATTAAGCCTGTGTCGACCCTCTAGTGACAACTTTTAAGGGAACGAATTCTTTTTCTATGATTTGTGGATTATTTGATATTTTTTCTAATAGCATTTTGATAGCAACTTTCCCTATATATTGAGTCGGAATTTGTACCGTTGATAATTCTGGGTTTAAGTAGCGGCAAAGATCTGTATCATTGAACCCTATTACTGCCACATCGTGAGGAATATGAATGTTCAGGTGTTTGGCAGCCCGATAGATAGCGCCTGCTAAAATGTCGTCATCACAAAAAACAATGTCTGGTTTTTGCATCAGTAATATTTCTGCATTCTTAGTTGATTGTGTAAGATTGAATGATGAATACACGATATACTTGGATTTTTCTGGATTTTCTAATAAATTGAATTGTTGATCAAACAAGTCATGTCGCGTTAAAAAGTGTTGTCTTGGAAGGTCAGTTCTAAAAAAACCCACTCTGAATCGTTTCATTTTACTTGCAATATAAAATGTAGATTCGATCACATTTTTTACCTCTAGACAAATATCGTTGTTTTTTTCGTCATCGGACTCGATAAATATCAGTTTTTCTCGGTAATATCTTAATAATTCTATGTTTTTTTTATCACATGAGTAAATTATACCGCCACTAATAAGCTTACTTTGAAACAATGACATTAGATGCTCATGCCATTGTTTATTGGCATAGCTATCTAAAAGAATCAAAGAATAACCTAATTTAGTTGCGAAAATTTCTGCTGCATGAACAACTTTGGCAAAATAAGGTTGTTGAATGTCTGGGACAATAAAGGCAATCGTTTTTGAACTTCCACTACGTAAAACTTGCGCGTTAATATTGGGATGATAACCAAGCTTTTTTGCAACGCTAAGAATTTTTTCACGCGTTTTATCCGACACTCTACCTTGATAACGACCACTGAATACGAGAGATACAGTTGATTGTGATACATTTGCTAAACGAGCCACATCTTTACTATTAACCGTAGACATTTTCTCTCCAACAATAAAAACATAATCAATTGATAAACAGTAATATCTTCTTATACCAAAAGGTAATGACTGAATGTATTAATATTAAAGGATAAAAACTATTTAAGCCTACTAATTTACTAGTATTCCTCAATGATATGATCACCATCAAGTCATACGTATAACCTATTGTGAAGTACATCACTTTATTTTTACGAATTAGCGGGTACATTGATTGAATATAATAAGTGTTTATGGGATAGACTGTGATTAATTCAAGTTAAGGCCTTTTTAAGTGAAATACCTCGGCTCCCATAATAAAAAAATATATTTACATATTATTTCGTGAGGTAAAAAGACTATCATGAGTATAATCACACGATTAAAAATAGTTTCATTTTTACAGTTTTTCATATGGGGCTCTTGGTTAGTTACTTTTGCGTCATATATGCTAAATACTCTTCATTTTAAAGGTGCGGATGTAGGGTTGATATTTAGCACATTAGGAATAGCCTCATTATGTTCGCCTATTTTAATTGGTCTAATAGCAGATAAAATCAACAATAGAAAATTAGTCTATGTCACAATTCATTTGATATCAGCATTTTTTCTCATTCTAATGGCTCATAGTTCTTCATTTAGTTTGCTTTTTATAATGACCTTGCTTCATCTTTTGTTTTATATGCCAACAATGTCGATATGCAATAGTATAATTTTTGAAGCCATTGGTAAGGAAAAATTAAATTCAGAAGAATATTTCCCTAAAATTAGAGTGTACGGGACGGTTGGTTTTATATCCGCAATGTGGATAATTAGTTTATTAAAATTAGAAATGAGCTATTATCAGTTATATATTGCCGCAATTGCTTCTGTGGTTTTAAGTATTTATTCTATTGTTTTCATATCAATAAATAAACATAATGAATCTGTAATAGATGATCCCCATGCTTTTCAATTTAGCGATTTAAAAGTTCTATTTAGAAAATCTCAAGTAGTTGTTTTTCTGTTTTTTTCTATGCTCTTAGGATCTGTTTTGCAGATCACAAATACATTAGGTGTGCCTTTTTTACAAGATCTTGCTGAATTACCTGAAGCCCAAAATTCAATTTTCTCAGCGTACCCAACAATATTCTTATCAATATCCCAATTTTCTGAGGTGTTTTTTATATTACTACTCCCATTGCTATTAAAGTACATAAAAATAGAGAAAATTTTATTACTAAGTATGATTGCATGGATATTACGATTTGGATTATTTGCGTATGGTGATTTTACATATATAGGAACCATAGCGTTATTTCTCTCCATGATAATTTATGGGTGTGCATTTGACTTTTTTAACATATCAGGTTCTTTATTTTTGGAAAAAGAAATAGCCCCTGAGTTTCGCTCTACCGCACAAGGTGTATTTACTACATTGGTTAATGGTTTTGGTACTTTTTTAGGTGCAATACTTAGTGGTTGGGTATTAGACCTTAATACAACAAATGGTATTGTTGATTGGAAAATGTTCTGGATTATATTCACAAGCTATACGATTGTATTCACACTAGCTTATGTGGTCTATCTGATTTTTACAAAAAACAATGTCAAAAAAGTTCATGTTTAATAAAAATGTAAATATTTTGAGGTATATATTATGTTAGATGTTGAGCAATACTCTGTTCAAGATATGAGTCTGGCAGAACTTGGAATGAAGCGAATCAACTGGGCAAAAACACATATGCCTATCATGAAAAGTTTAATAAAAAGACTTGAACAGGAACAGCCTTTTAAAGGGATGACTATTGGTATTTGTTTGCATGTTGAAGCGAAAACAGGTGTATGGCTTGAAGCCTTAACAAAAGGTGGCGCAAGAATTGCCATTACAGGCTCCCCTGGTTCTACACAGGATGAAACAGCAGCTGCATTGGTTAAATATATGAATGTCAGTGTTTTTGCGAAAAGAAATGAGTCATTTGAGGATCATATTACCTATTGTAAAAAGGTATTAGAAATGAACCCATGCATCATCGCTGATAATGGAGCTGATTTACATGAACTGATCCTGACTGACCCTAAATTTAAGTCATTACAAAAAACAATTATTGGTGCAACAGAAGAAACAACAACTGGTGCAAATCGTTTAAGAGAAAACTTTGATTCTCAACTTTGGCCAACACTGATTATTAATGATACTCAGTCTAAGCGAATTATAGAAAATAGATATGGGGTGGGTTCATCAGTTGTCGAAAGTATTGCACATGCGACAAATGTGATGATACACGGTAAAAAGGTTGTTGTTATCGGATATGGATATTGTGGTTCAGGTGTAGCGCAGCGCTTCAGAGGAATGGGAGCCCATGTAACGGTTGTTGATACAAACCCACTGACTCGGTTGGAGGCTCATTTAGAAGGTTTTCAGACTGCGGAGCTTTTAGATACTTTGCATGATGCTGATTTTGTTATCAGTGTAGTGGGGCGAGATAACATACTGACCACGGAGCATTTTACAGCAATGAAAGATAATGTCATTGTGGCAAATGCAGGGCACTTTCAACGTGAAGTTGATATAAAAGCACTGAATTCCATTACATCTAGTTGCGAAGACGTCACGCCTAATATCAATAAACACCAACTTAAAACAGGTAAAAATATATTTTTAATGTCTGATGCTAATCTAGTTAATTTATCCGCCGGTAATGGTAATCCTATTGAAGTTATGGATTTAGGATTGGCGCTACAAACATTAAGTTTAGAAAAAATAGCTCTTAGTAGCCAAACATTAAAAAATATCCCACAACCAGTTCCCTTTGATATAGAAATGAAAGTGGCACAACTTGCCTGTGATAATTGGATCACACATTAATTTGAGTCAAGATCTACTGATTTAATAAATTCTCACATTAACTGTAAAAGAATTATTATAACAAATTAATTTTGAGTAACTAATATGAATAAAAAATTCTTTAGTTCATTATTAATAAGCTTTTTAATATCATCATCTTATGCTGATAATTTAGTTGAGGTTAATATTCTCAGCACATCAGACATCCATTCTTTTATTAGTGATGATAACTATTATAGTAATACTAAAAGTGAAAATTATGGACTGATACCGTGGATAGGTACTATTGAAAAATTTAGACGCGATAATAAAAACACTTATTTAGTTGATACTGGGGATCTTTTATCAGGAAACCCAATTGGTAATCATGTTATTAAACGCTATAATCAGAATGATGAGTATTATAATATATCTCCTATTATATGTAGCTTGAATGCCTTAAATTATGATATCGCAACGCCTGGTAATCATGATTTTGATAATGGCATTGATTTTCTAAAATGGTCCTACTCAGGTGCAAACTTTCCCGTAGTTCTAAGTAATGTTACGGATAAAGAAAAACAGGAAAGTATCTATCCTGAGTATATTATAAAAGAAAAAAATGTAATCGATGATGTAGGTAAAAGCCATTTATTGAAAATTGCCTATATAGGCTTGGTTCCTCCGCAAACAATGCTGTTTAATAAAACTAAATTGGAAAATAAAATTATATTTTCTGATATGCTAGAATCGGCCAATAGCGCAGCAGATAAGGCTAAAAAAAATGGGGCAGATCTTGTAATTGCGTTATCACATTCAGGGATTGATGTATCACCAATTGAACATGAAATGGAGAATGTGGCTTATTATCTTGCAAGTAATCCAAATATTGATGGTGTTTTATTTGGTCATACCCATGAAATATTTCCTTCTAAAAAAACGTTATCGCATGAAAATATTAATATTGAATTAGGACAAATATTTGATAAGCCTGCGGCCCAACCTGGAAAATGGGGAGAATCAGTATCTGCAATAACGTTTAATCTTGAAAAAAAGGATGACCGATGGATTATAAAAAGTAGTAAAGGTTATCAGTTAGAAAAAAGTGATGTACCTGCTGCGGAAAATACCATTAAAAGCGTATTATCGTGCATTAATGATACTGAAATAGACTTAAAAAAAGATTTAGATAAAGAAGTAAGTTATGATAAGTTTACAATTGATAATAATTTTAATTTAATAGGCAATGAAAGTTTAACAACACTTCTTGTTGATTCAATTCATGACTATATGAAGAATTATATGAATGAAAATGATAAGCTACTTGTTTCCATCTCTCCTTCATTTTCATTAAATGACGATAACTATATTATTGATATACAGGATAGAAAACTCACCAATAGAGATTTAAATAGAATTTTTTACCCTGCTTATTTATCTGCATTAAGAGTAAATAAACAGCAGTTAATTGAATGGTTAGAAATGAGTTCAAATATCTACAACTCCCCTGTAAATGATTCTACTCCTTTGATAAACAAACAGTTCCATAGCTTTTTATTTTACCCAATAATAGGGTTGACTTATGATGTAAATATTAGTAATCAGCCATTATACGATTTGACTGGTAAGCTAAATCAACAGGTGAAAAAAGGAAGAATATCTAATATTCGCTATAATGGTATGGAAATAACGGACGAAGATTCCTTTATTATTGTTGCTAGTAAATATTCGCCTTTTTTTCAAAATAATAAAAACAGCCCTTATTTAGATATTGGGAATGAAAGAAATATTGATATTTTCAGTAATTATATTTCATCACACCATAAATATTCTAAACCTAAAAATAATTATCGCATAATTTCTGACTTACCAGTACAAATGCATTTAGTATTACCACATTACACAGATAAATCAGAGATGTTCTTATGGAATAATCAATATGAATTGAAATTAAATAGCCAAGATAAAAAATGGGTTACTTATCAAATGAAAATAAGCAATTGATATTCGGAGACTATTTTAGGTTGCT
The DNA here is from genome assembly GCF_050487165.1 of Providencia sp. Me31A. NCBI lineage: Bacteria > Pseudomonadati > Pseudomonadota > Gammaproteobacteria > Enterobacterales > Morganellaceae > Providencia > Providencia sp. Me31A. The sequence goes on along the minus strand of NZ_JBKQGZ010000030.1, from coordinate 24,300 downwards.
GAGAACGCCTAAGGTAGTCTCCATTTTTCAGTAGACGAAATAGGAGCTGGTTGTTAGTTTTGCTCAAACCAACTTTCAAGGATCACTACCGCAGATGCGGAATCGACTTTTCCTTTACTCAGTGCGCGATAGCCACCTTGTTCAAATAAGCCTGCTTTTGCTTCTACTGTCGAGAGCCGTTCATCATGCAATTCGACTTTAACACCAAAACGGCCATGAATTCGATTAGCAAAGTTGCGAGCTTGGCTTGTCACCAGTTGTTCGGTTCCATCCATATTAAGGGGGAGGCCGACAATAACTAACTGAGGAAGCCATTCTTTAAGTAATTTTTCGATTTGTTGCCAATCAGGACGACCATCATTGGCCTTTAACGAGGCTAACGGTCGTGCTGTACCAGTTATTTCTTGTCCAACGGCAACGCCAATACTTTTGGTACCAAAATCAAATGCTAATAAGGTTCTTCCTGACATTAAGCATGCCCTGCCTGCATTGAAATGGTATGAATATTAATACCGATTAATTTTGCTGCTGCGGCCCAACGTTCATTTATTGGTGTATCAAAAATTAGCTCAGGAGAGGCTTCTACAGTTAACCAGCTATTTTCTATGATTTCCCGTTCAAGCTGACCCGGTTCCCAACTTGAATAACCAAGCGCGACCAAAGAATGTGTTGGCGAGCGCTCACTACCTAGCGTTTCTAAAATATCTTTTGAGGTTGTCACCATGACATCGTCATTTAAATGCAAGCTCGATAAGAAACCACCAACTGGAGTATGTAAGATAAAGCCGTGTTCTTCTGCAACCGGACCACCGGCAATGACGGGTTTTTTCAGGTTATGGTGACTAATTTTGTCTGAAATAGTAATTTCGAGCTTTTTAAGCATCGTATCGACGGAAAAATCATCAATAGGCTTGTTAATCACAATACCCATGGCCCCTTTTTCATTGTGCTCACACACATAAACTACTGACTGCTCAAAATAAGGGTCAGTGAGGGATGGCATGGCGATAAGAAAATGGTTTTGCAGATTCAAACTCAGACCCCACTCTAATTTAATTGCTCTATAAAAAGACGCTAAAAAGGCTAAACTTAGGCCTTTTTAGCAATTTATAACTTATTTCTGTAAACGGCGCTCAATCGCATCCATCAACATTCCTGTGATGGAAATATCAAATGCTGCTTCAATTTCACGTGCACAAGTTGGGCTAGTGACGTTAATTTCTGTTAAGCGATCGCCAATAATATCTAATCCAACAAAGACTAAACCTTTCTCTTTCAATATAGGGGCAACTGTACGAGCAATTGCCCAGTCACTCTCACTTAAAGGGCGTGCTTCGCCGCGGCCGCCAGCCGCAAGGTTGCCACGGGTTTCACCTTGAGCAGGGATACGCGCCAAACAATAAGGTACGGGCTCACCATCAACAACTAAGACGCGTTTATCTCCATCTTTAATCGCAGGCAGAAAGTTTTGTGCCATGCAATAACGGGCGCTATGCTCTGTGAGCGTTTCTATAATTACCCCCACATTTGGGTCGTCTTGTTTTAGACGAAAAATTGACGCGCCGCCCATTCCATCTAATGGTTTGAAAATTACATCACCATGTTTTTGATGGAATTCCCTGAGTTTTTTCGGGCTACGGGTTACTAGGGTATCTGGCGTTAACTCTGGGAACCATGCGGTAAACAGCTTTTCATTACAGTCACGTAGGCTTTGCGGTTTGTTGACGATCAAAGACCCTGCTTGCTCTGCTCTTTCTAAAATATAAGTAGCATAAATAAATTCAGTATCAAATGGTGGGTCTTTACGCATTAAGATGGCGTCAAGTGAGCCAAGGGCAATATCCTGCTCCTCATGGAATTCATACCATTTTTCAGGGTTTTCTTCGACAGTAACAATTTTTGTTTGTGCGCGAGCTTCACCTTGGTGTAAATACAGGTCGTTCATTTCCATATAATGGATTTCATAACCACGACGCTGAGCTTCCAACATCATTGCAAAACTGGTGTCTTTTTTGATTTTGATGGATGAAATAGGGTCCATCACTATACCGAGCTTGATCATTTTTTCTCCTTAACCCAGATCACCTAAACGCACTTGTAGTGCAGTGATAGCGGTTAGCGCAGTCGTTTCTGTTCGTAATACTCTAGGCCCTAACAGTATATCGGTAAATTGATAATTTGCTGTCATGGCAATTTCATCCGCTGATAATCCACCTTCAGGGCCTATCAACAATCTCACTTTTTTCAATTGTGTCGGCAGCGTATTAATACTCTCTGTCGCTCGCGGGTGAAGGTTCACTTTGAATGCACCATCTTCTTCTGCACACCAAGTTTCTAGAGGCTGTACAGGACGAATTTCAGGAATACGGTTACGGCCACATTGCTCACAAGCAGCAATCGCAATTTTTTGCCACTGCTGTAATTTTTTGTCTAGGCGCTCTGCATCTAAACGAACGCCGCAACGCTCTGAAAGTAATGGAGTAATAGTATTAACGCCTAATTCCACAGATTTTTGGATCGTAAATTCCATTTTTTCCCCGCGAGATATGACTTGGCCTAAATGTAGGTCAAGTGGGGACTCTCTATCATCAACTTGGCTACTTTTAATATGAACGAAAACATTTTTTTTCGTCGCTTCAGTAATTTCAGCGCTAAAGGTCTGATTACTGCCATCAAACAGTTCAAGCATTTGGCCTGCCGTCATGCGAAGCACTCGGCCTACATGGTTTGTAGCATCATCACCAAGAGAAATCGTTGTGTTTGTTTGAAGTGGCTCTGGGTGATAAATGCGTGGAATGCGCATAGCTTTTCCTTAGTACAGACTCAGTTAATAAATAATATAGCTTTGATGAATATGGGGGCTGTATCTCTAAATACAAGCTTGATGACTTAGTTTATACCGAAAAAAATGGCATTTATAGTGCGTCTGTGCGGTCTCTGGATTATTCAAAGTCGATGAAAAAACAACAAAAGCTTATGGGGTTCGAATAAACCGACATAATAGGACGGAATTAAAGTGTTGGGATTAATAAACTCATCACGTATATTTATTTTTATCTCTCTAATGGAATAAGGAGTGTAAATGAATGATACATGGTTTTTGTTATTATCTAAAATTAATTTAATATTTAATAATTTAATAGCTTACTTATCGAGATTACAGAGTGGTAAAACTGATGTTTTAATTAAATCAACTGGTTTTTATGCTGAAGGCGAGATTTTTTTTGTTTTAATTTTGCTTTTTTTTTCAGTATGGATAACACGAAAACTCTTAATTGATATTCCTGTTAAATATTTTGAAGTTGAGGCTATTAGAGTTGGGTATTCTATTTTATTATTAATCTATTTTATGTTTGGTTGCGTTTTTATTTATTCAATAAATAGTTTTATTATTATTTTTTCTCTATTTACTTTTCTTAATATAGCACTCTTACTTATTATTATTGATTATAAAACAGGGTATTTGCCTGATATATTAACTTACCTACTATTGTGGCTAGGTTTGTTATACCAAGTTTGGGCTCCTGCTGGCAATGTTATCGCAGGAGTTTATGGGGTTGTTTTAAGCTATCTTATCGTGGTGTTACTTGTCACTATTACTGAGGTAATCAAAAATCAACCTCAAATGGGGCGAGGTGACTTTAAATTAATTGCAGCATGTGCAGCATGGCTCGGCGTGTGGCAGCTACCTTATTTCTTGGGACTTGCTGCGGGTTTAGGCTTAATCCATTTTGTTGTGGCATATTGGTTTTTACCAAAATTCAAATCACGATTTAGCACGGTAAAACGACGGAGAAAAATACAGTACGTTAAAGAGGAGACTGCTATGAGTGGGCACGCAATTCCATTTGGGCCTGCTATTTTAATCAGTGCATCAGTTTGGCTGTACATATCGGTTATACAGAATTTAAACGTTATCTAATTCTAAATATTAATACAGCCAATAGCGTGTCGTAGTTTAAGCTGAAGCACTAACCATTGAGTCCAAAAATTGTTGCCATTTATCTGGAGTACCTAGGTAATTTTGTAACGGAACGCGTAGCCATTTTTCTTGTTGTTCAATTAATAACGTGGGAAAACCCGATGAGCCAGATTGAGCGAGTAACGCTTTACTGCGTTGAATATGCGATTCTGTTTCATTTTGCTCACATTGCGCGTAGTCATTGGTATACTGTGTTAAATCTAAACCAATTTCTTGTGCTAAGCCAAAGAGAACGGCGGTGTCATTAATATGGCGGCCAGCAACATAATGCGCTTTTTGGATGGCTTTAAGCATTTCAAAGCCTTTACCTTGCTTGGTTGCGGCTAATATAGCGGTTTGTGGGGGTGTTGAGTCCATGACTAAATTAGGGTCATGTAGCATTTTTATATACTCATCACCAAACACTTGTCTTGTCATTGATGCGATACGTTTATCGGATTGCATAATGTATTGGCGAAAGTCATCATCAAGGTGTAAACGAGCACTGCCTGCCAACATACCTCCACCATGCATTTCAATACTGATATGAGGGTGCTTTGCAGCAATTTCGACTAAAGGGGCTGCGGCGTAACACCAGCCACAATAAGGGTCATAAATATAGTGTAGGGTAAGGGTGTTCATTGGAATTCTCTTTAGATTAACTTCCGATTAATTTGAGTTAAGTTGTATCATTATCATAAATAGATTTATACAACTATATTTCCTATTTCAGCCAATTTGCGCTTTTATGGATATTATTTAAACGATTAAAAAATTATGCATCACACAAAATGGCTGAATGAAGAAATGGTGATTAATTTATTGTGGCCACTGCATTTCACCTTTAATGACTTTAGCACTCAATTCCAAGCTAGATAAGTCATCCAAATGTGGGTATTTAGTAGAAACTTTTTGGATGAGCTCATCTGAGTTCTTACTTGCTTGCGCTGCATTTTCAAAGTCTTGTAAATATTTTTGAGTAAAGGATACGGTCGCAACATCTAACTTAGATGCACCAGTAAAGTGACCAGGAACAACGGTTTTAGGGTTCAAAGCTTTAATACTTTCTAACGTTTGCTGCCAATTTTTTCGTGATTCTTTGGTTTGTGTATCAGCGACCCAAACATGAATATTGTCTGAAACAATAACGCCTCCGACAACGGCTTTCAATGCAGGAACCCATACATAAGTTCTATCTGGTGAAGCGCCATCAAGGCCCTTAATTTCTAACTTTTCGCCATCAACGGTAAAACTGTTTCCTTTAATGACCTCAGGCACTATCACTTTACTCGGAGCTTCATTCTTTAACATCCCTCCCCAATAAGCTAATTTTCCATCTTTAGTGGCTTTGATTGCTTCGACTGTTTCAGCCGTTGCGATTATTTTCGCATTAGGAAATGCTTTGGTGATTGTATCTAACCCAAAATAATAATCAGGATCGGAATGGCTGATATAAACGGTAGTAAGTTTTTTATCGAGTTTTTTAATTTTATCGACTAATTTCTGAGCATCATTGTTTTGGAATTGCGCATCAATTAAGACGACTTCATTTGGGCCACTAATAATTTCCGATGATACTGGGAATACACTGTTATTACCTGGATTATAAACATCTAATGTCAATTGTTGTGCATGTGCGATTTGGAATGTTGCGCTAACTAAGGTAGCCGCTAAAAGGGTTAGTTTCATTTTTTTATCCTAAAATTTAGTTGTACAATAAATGTTCATGCTTGCTGTATGTGTATATTAAATTGCAATCATTGAGCGAAAAACACCATAATTAGGTGTTATTTGTTGCATAAATCGATCAAATGGGTGTGAAATGGATAGACTAAGAGCTGTGCAAGTGTTCATTACTATTGTTGAGCAGGGCAGCTTAAGTGGTGCAGCCGAAAAATTAGACATGTCGCGGGCGATGGTCACGCGTTATTTATCAGAAATGGAACAATGGGCAGGTGTGAGATTACTTAACCGGACAACAAGAAGACTAAGCTTAACCTCTGCTGGGGAAGGCGTTTATCAACAATCATTACAACTAAATGCGCTCTCTCAGTCAGTACCCGTACAACAACACCAGAATGCGAAGGAATTATCTGGTTTAGTGCGAATCAGTTGTTCACAGTCTATAGCACAAAGCGCATTATCTGTTGCTATCGCGGAATTTTTACAGCAATACCCCAATATGATGATTGATATGCATATCTCGAATAAGTCAGTTAATCTTATTGATGAACGTATTGATTTAGCGATTCGAATTACTAATCAACTTGAGCCTAACCTTATCGCTAAACCTTTATCAACTTGCCATTCGGTTATTTGCGCCTCACCGCAATTTTTAAAAGGCAAAAAATTACCAAATAAACCCGCAGACTTGGCCTTATTAGAGTGTTTAACTTATAGCTTTTTTGGGCGTAGTGTTTGGCATTTTGAAAAAGAAGGCGAACAACATACCGTGTTGGTTGACGGTAGGTTAAGTGCTAGCGAGTCGGTGTTTTTAGCAGAAGCAGCATTGAATGGAGTGGGAGTCGCCATGCAGCCTTATTATTCAGTGGCCAACTATTTAGCTTCAGGGGAATTAATCCAGCTATTACCTGATTACCGACCGATGCCATTAGGGATTTATGGTGTGTATACCAGCCGTCAAAAGATGCCGACACCACTGCGAGCCGTTATTGATTTTCTGGCAAACTGGTTTAAGACTTCACCACATTGGCTAGCGTTGATGCATCAAGGCCGAAGTTAAGTCGCTTTCAATTTGATTAAAACTATTTTTTAAATATTGTGTAAAAATATCAGTTAGCTGCGATGATGGGCGATGAATAGGCCTGATCAAACTGACGATGAATGGAATTGAAAAGCTTAACGGGCGGATGACTAACTTACCTGCAGATTGCTGATGAAAGTCTAATGCAGTCAATGGGTTTACAATTGAAATACCAATACCTTTTAAGGCCATTGCACATATTGATGACGCTGAGTGAGTTTCCATTACCATTTTACGATCGACTTGGTATTCAGCAAAAGTCGAGTCAATCAATTGGCGGTAGCTATCTGTTAACGATAAACTAATAAACCGTTGATGCTGAAAATCTTTCGGGCTTAATTGGTCTTTTTGTTCAAGGGGATGCCCAGCAGGCAATACACATACCTCGTTCAAACTGCCTAACGTTTCTTGCTCAGTGCCTGGGGGCATTTGCAAGTGTTCCGTTAAGCCAAAGTCGTAGCGTTGTGCCGAGAGCCACTCCTCTAGAACGGGGGACTCTTGAGGGATCACCGTTAGACTCACATCAGGATAGCTTTCCATAAAGGATTGGCAAACTTGTGGCAGTAGAGATTGCGCAAAAGCAGGAAGGCAAGTAATGGATATTTGGGCGTGTTCAAAACGGCGAATTGTTTCTGCGGAATTTTTGATCCGCTCTAGCCCATAATAGGAGCGCTCAACCTCTTCTAAAAAGCGGAGCCCTTGTGCAGTTGGCTGCAATCGGCCTTTCACCCTATCGAATAATTTAAATTGCAATAAATATTCTAAACGAGCTAATTCACGGCTAATCGTCGGTTGTGATGTATTAAGCAATGCCGCGGCCTCTGTGAGATTGGGTGCCATCATTACCGCACGAAAAATTTCAATATGGCGCCATGAAATTGCCTGCATTTTTTCCCTCAATCATCATGCTATATCAAATATGAATAGATTTTAGCAAAATGGATATTTTTTTTCCCCTATATTCTCTGAATAATAGGCTTAATCATAATAAAAACTTGCAAATGGGAAACCTAATGACTTCTTTCGCCACCACAACCAGCCAATATTTAACGCCTGAATATCTGCGTACATTACCTGCTCAATACGGTACCCCTGTTTGGGTTTATGATAGCGCAGTGATTATCGAGCGTATCAAGCGATTACAGATTTTTGATACCGTGCGTTTTGCACAAAAAGCGTGCTCAAATATCCATATTCTACGCTTAATGAAACAGCAGGGTGTGAAGGTGGACTCAGTTTCGTTAGGTGAAATTGAGCGTGCGCTGGTGGCAGGGTTCCAAGCGGGTCGTGAGAAATCAGAAATTGTTTTTACTGCGGATGTGCTTGATAGAGCGACATTAGCAAAAGTCACCGAATTAGATATTCCTGTTAATGCAGGGTCAATTGATATGTTAGATCAGATTGGTCAGCAAAAATCAGGGCACCCAGTCTGGTTACGAATTAACCCCGGTTTTGGTCATGGCCATAGTCAAAAAACCAATACAGGCGGCGAAAATAGCAAGCATGGTATTTGGCATGAAGATTTGCCCGCTGCGTTAGAGAAAATTCGCCATTACAATTTATCGTTAGTCGGTATTCATATGCATATTGGCTCGGGAGTTGATTATCAACATCTTGCCGATGTCTGTGACTCAATGGTTGCGTTAGTTACGACCGCAGGCGTTGACCTTCATGCTATTTCAGCAGGCGGCGGGTTATCGACACCATACCGTGAAGGGGATGAATTAATTGATGTGCAACATTATTACAGCTTATGGGATAACGCACGTCAGCGTATTGCAGAGCACTTAGGCCATGCAATTGAGCTGGAGATCGAGCCGGGTCGTTATTTAGTTGCTGAGTCAGGTGTACTTCTAGCTGAGGTACGAGCAGTGAAAGACATGGGAAGCCGCCATTATGTCTTAGTCGACAGCGGTTTTAATGATCTCATGCGCCCTGCAATGTATGGTAGCTACCACCATATTTCCGTTTTACCTGCGGATGGCAGTCGTGCTGATGAGTCGCAAGTTAGAGACACGATTATTGCGGGGCCTTTATGTGAGTCAGGGGATGTGTTTACCCAGTTAGAAGGAGGCTTGGTGGTTACCCGCGCTCTACCAGATGTTAAAGTGGGTGATTATTTAGTTTTTCATGATACTGGCGCTTACGGCGCATCCATGTCTTCAAATTATAATAGCCGGCCATTATTGCCGGAAGTGATGTTTGTCGATGGACAACCAAAACTGATCCGCCGCCGCCAAACAATAGAAGAACTGTTGGCGTTAGAGCTATAATTTAAATAATTATTCAAAAGAGTTTAATGGAGCCAGCTATTAAATAAATAGCTGGTTTTTTTGCTTAATTAAGGCTAAAACTACTCATTCAGGTTATTTACAATATTTTCTCATCTGTAAAAATAAATTGGTTTATTTTTAATGGTCTTTTTTATTTAAATGAGAATAATATGAAATGGTTATTAATTGTACTGATTTTTATTCTCAGTGGATATGAGTCATATTCATATAATGAAGACTTTTTACAAAGTAATGACGTTAAACCTCCATCCTATAGGATGCTAGTTTTTTCTACTAATAATATGAAGCATGAAGAAGAGAAAAAACTTTTTCGGACCATGACACCAATTGAAACAGCAGAGAAATTTTATCTACTTAAAAATAGTGCAGATGGAGGTGACGCCAAAACCCATTATCTTTTATTTTTACTATATTTTGATGATTCGGCCTGTTCGGAAAAAGCCTAGTTCATGCAAAGCGGATTGTAGATGAAAATTGTTTGATTGGATTAGAACATTTAAATAAAGCCGTGAAGATTGAACCTGATTTTCAGCTGGGTTTATACCGATTAGCTGACTTCAATAACTATGGTATTGGTATGGAGATTAATTTAGAACAGTCAATGATTTATTGGGAAAGGTTGATAGATACTAAAGGTTATTACCGCTTATTAGCGCTAGATGCAGCAGCTAAAATATATTTTTATGAGTTTAATGAAATTAATAAAGCAAAGAAATATCTAACCGTTTGTGCCAAAGAGGGTGGGGCGAAGTGCTTGTTCGAGTTGAATCATTGGAAAAATAAGCTGAAGTTTCGTCCTTATATTCTGGAGGCTAAAAACAGGGAAAGAAGCGCTGATAGTAACTAGTGGCATGCTTGCTTGTATATATTCCAAATAACTCAAGTTGCATGTAGGTGAAATTGTGAGCGTAGAATCTCAACTCAACAATACCAAGGGACGCTCTGATATGGAAATGCCTTGGGCTGGGTGGAAAGGGAATTTAAAAATTAATGAAGAAAAACTCATTGAATATTTTAATGATTATCTGTTTTAAATATTAAAGGGAACCCGAGAGTTCCCTTTTTAGCTCATGATTACGCTGTTATGCGGCTTTCTTTTTCTTACCGGAGTCTTCAGTTAACGGATCATCCGGAGACTTTTTTGACGGCAGTACCCCTAAATCGTCAAACTCAAACTCATCGACATTAATAGTACGTAAGCGGCTAGCTTCTGCTTTGCATAAAATATCGGCTTCTTCTTGAGTTATTATATTTTCAGGCAACATCTGCTCTGCCAGTTTATCTAAACGGGTGAAGCTGAGTTTGCGTTCTTTTAGGCGACAGATGCGCTCGAAAATAGGTTCAGCTGCGATGATATCTAGCAGAGCTTGGTTTACAAGGCCATGTGGATTGTTTTCAGTTGGCGTTAAGTACTGTCCACGTCCTAGCCTATCGCGAGTTTCTGAGGGTTCCATTAGCAGCTGTGCCAATTTATGGTCAAGTTTGTCAGATGGAGTAGACATTGAACGACCAATCGGGAACAGCGTGAAGCGCATAATTGCCGCAACCATTCTGTTCGGGAAGTTTTTCAATAAATCATCCATGGCCTTTTCAGATTGATACAAGCAATCCTCAACAGCCCATTTAACTAATGGTAAGTCCGCTTTTTGACGCCCCTCATCTTCATAACGTTTTAAGGTGGCAGAGGCTAAATAAAGGTGACTTAAAATATCGCCTAAGCGAGCTGAGATACGCTCACGACGTTTTAAACTACCACCTAAAACCCCCATCGCGACATCGGACAATAAGGCTAAGTTTGCACTTTGGCGGTTTAATATCTGGTAGTAGCGGCGCGTTTCATCTTTCGTTGGGGCACTACTGCCGCGACCGTTGGTCAAACCTAACCAAAAACTGCGGACTTGATTGCTAATCACATGACCAATATGCCCGAATACCGCTTTATCAAATTTATATAGGTTGTTATCTTGCGCCGCTGCTATTTCTTCTAAGACAAATGGATGGCAGCGGATCGCCCCTTGACCAAAGATGATCATACTGCGGGTTAGAATGTTTGCCCCTTCAACAGTAATCGCAATTGGTGCACCTTGATAAGCCCTAGCCACAAAGTTTGATTCGCCAAGGCAAATACCCTTACCACCGGTAATATCCATAGCATCGATAATGGAGCGTTGACCTCTGTGGGTACAATGATATTTTACAATTGCGGAAAGAACGGCTGGCTTTTCACCTAACATGATCCCTGACGTGATCAAGGTTGCCGCAGCATCCATCAGGTAAGTATTGCCGGCGATGCGTGCTAAGGGCTCTTCAATACCTTCCATCTTACCGATAGGTAATCTAAATTGGCGACGGATATAGGAATAAGCCCCTGTTGCGATAGCAATACTTTTTAAGCTACCAGTTGAGTTGGATGGCAAGGTAATACCACGACCAACAGAAAGGCACTCAACTAGCATTCTCCAACCTTGACCTGCCATTTTTGGCCCACCAATGATGTAATCAATAGGGACAAAGATGTCTTTTCCGCGTGTAGGCCCATTCATAAATGGCACATTAAGTGGGAAATGGCGGTGACCAATTTCAACCCCCGGCGTATTGGTTGGTATTAATGCACAGGTAATTCCGAGGTTTTTCTCACCGCCGAGCAACTTATCTGGGTCAGATAACTTGAATGCTAAGCCTAATACGGTCGCGATAGGTGCTAAAGTAATATAACGTTTATTCCATGTCAGACGCATACCCAGCACTTGCTCGCCTTGCCATTCGCCCATGCAAACAACACCGGAGTCAGGAATAGCACCGGCATCGGAGCCTGCTTCAGGGCTGGTTAATGCAAAGCAAGGAATTTCTTCGCCTGTCGCAAGACCTGGTAAATAACGTTGTTTTTGCTCATCAGTACCATAGTGTTGTAATAATTCACCAGGACCTAATGAGTTAGGTACACCAACTGTGATAGCTAAGATACCTGATACACCTGCAAGCTTTTGTAAAACTTGAGATTGAGCATAAGCAGAAAACTCAAGACCCCCATATTCTTTTTTGATGATCATGGCGAAAAAACGGTGATCACGTAAGTATTGCCATACTTCAGGCGTTAAGTCTGCAAGTTCATGACTGACTTCAAAGTCATTTACCATTCCACAGACGGTTTCAACTGGACCATCAATGAACGCTTGTTCTTCAGCGGTTAATTGAGGTTTTGGGTAGTTATGCAACTTGTTCCAATCGGGAGTACCACGGAAAAGGTCGCCTTCCCACCAAGTGGTTCCAGCATCAATGGCTTCTTTTTCTGTGCTAGACATTGGTGGCATGACTTTTTGGAACATTTTCATGGCACGAACAGAGAAAAAGGACTGACGTACTGGACTGAAAACAAAAGGGAATAATACTATAGCGACTGGTAATAACATCCAGTAGCTCCAAATATTTATTATACCCATAACAGCAGTATAAGCTAACAATAATATTGAGCTAAGAACCAAGGATGTTCTGTGGTAACAGAGTACGCCAATTAAGGCGATAAATAACACAATGCTGAGAAGGATCATAGCGAAGCTCCTGTCACTTGTAAGAGGTCTGACCTGTTTGTTGTTTAAATCTATACCTATTAATAAGTGGTTAGCAATATATTTACATCCTAATTACAACTTGGCTCACAAAAACATCAAATATGGGAGGTGATAATTAAAATTTACATTATTACCACTACAAAAAAATCAGGTTATTGGCTAAGGGGAGGAATGCTTTTGTGGCGGAGGTCAAGACAGCACAATCAAAAGTAGAAACAAAATTGTCCCTGTGCAACAATCTGAGTAATAAAGGTTAATTTTGGATATCCAGTAAAACTGAGCAGCTGAAGGTTGTTCGTATTGTTGTGATATTGAGTTATGAATTAATCATATTCGATGTAACGCATTCTTAATTAAGGGGAAACCTTATGTACCAAGACCTGATCCGTGGTGAACTGACTGAAGCTGCTGAAACTTTATCGAATTTCCTTAGTGATGAAGCCAATATTGACGCTATCCAACAAGCTGCGGTGCTGTTAGCTGATTCTTTTAAAGCGGGTGGGAAAGTGCTGTCTTGTGGTAATGGCGGTTCGCACTGTGATGCGATGCATTTTGCTGAAGAATTAACAGGGCGTTATCGTGAAAACCGTCCCGGTTACCCAGCGATTGCAATTTCAGATGTTAGCCATCTATCTTGCGTTAGTAATGATTTTGGCTATGAATATGTTTTTTCCCGTTTTATCGAAGCCGTTGGTATGAAAGGCGATGTATTGTTAGGAATTTCAACATCAGGAAACTCAGGGAATATTATCAACGCGATCAATGCAGCCCGTGAAAAGGGTATGAAAGTGATTACCTTGACAGGTAAAGATGGCGGAAAAATGGCGGGGACAGCAGATATCGAAATCCGTGTCCCTCATTTTGGTTACGCAGACCGTATTCAAGAAATACATATCAAAGTTATCCATATATTAATTCAATTAATTGAAAAAGAGATGGTTAAGTAACGATTTAGTCGTTTCAGGAGTCTTTAAATGTGTGAGTTACTTGGCATGAGTGCCAATGTTCCAACTGATATTACCTTTAGTTTGAGTGGGTTAATTTCTCGTGGTGGGCAAACAGGTCCACACAGAGATGGCTGGGGAATTACGTTTTACGAAGGCCTTGGGTGTCGCACATTTAAAGATCCACAGCCGAGTTTCTTGTCTCCAGTTGCACGATTTGTGCAGGAATATCCGATTAAATCAGAAAGCGTTGTTGCTCATATTCGTCAAGCAAATAGAGGAGATGTTTCACTGGTGAATACTCATCCTTTTACGCGTGAATTATGGGGGCGCAACTGGACCTACGCGCATAATGGGCAGTTAAAGGGCTATCGTTCTTTGAATACAGGGCGTTATTGGCCAATTGGTGAAACGGATAGCGAGTGGGCATTTTGCTGGATTTTGCATCAGCTCAGTGAGAAGTATTCACGAAAACCCTCAAATTGGAAAAGCGTATTTCGTTTTATCGGAACATTAGCCGATCAACTACGCAGCAAAGGCGTATTCAACATGTTGTTGTCTGATGGCCAATATTTGATGGCGTTTAGCTCAACTAATCTGCATTGGCTGACGCGTAAGGCACCATTTGGTAAAGCTAAATTGCTCGATCAAGACATTGAAATTGATTTCGAGCAATGTACTACACCAACAGATATTGTCTCTGTTATTGCCACTGCACCACTAACAGGTAATGAAAATTGGCAACGTATTGAACCTGGGCACTTTGTTTTATTTCACTTGGGTGAACGCATATTGTGATTTCTCGCCTAACAATTTTGTTGGGGTATCGGGTAAGCCAACAACCGCATATTTACCGTAGGCAACTGAAATTTCAGCCGGTCTTCCTGTTCGGTCAAAGTACTGGTAGGCAGGCTGAAGTTGTTTCCAAAATGCATAATGGCTAGAGTTTCGGTAGCGTTGCATATTTTCATTGGTCATTCGGAATGGGTAAATACTGACATTAATAGTGGATTGACCATTCAATAAAGCCGTTTCGACCGTTTGATAAATCTCGCCCATGTGCTTATCTGTCATTGCATAGCATCCCACTGACACACAACTACCGTGGATCATCAAGTAGCTGCCGCTGTACCCCTGTGCTTTATCGAATTCATTAGGGAAACCAATATTAATAGCTCGGTAATACCGACTGTTTGGATTGAGTTGCTCCGCAGTAATTTGATAAAACCCCTCAGGACTTTTAAGGTCTCCCTCTATTTTTTTGGGGCCAAGCCCGCCAGAAAACTTACAGATTGGGTAAGTTTTGGACAGATGATATTTGCCTGAAGGGGTTTTTTGGTAGAGTTCAAGTAAGCCTTCTTGTTTAAATATTTGAATAAAAATTGATGAATTTTGATTATCCAGCGTATTATTCTTAAGTAGAAATGAAGAGTTACTCGCCTCAATAACAGGTGGATAAATGAGCACAAGTGGAAAAATTGCACTAAAAAATTTACTTAATTTCATTCTTAAGCCAAATGTAAAAGGTTTATTGATAATAAAAGAGTATATATTTTATGCATTCTAGACGACTAATACGAAAATTAATATAGCTTGTTAATAGTTTTTAAATGAACCTTTGTTGTGCAAATAACAACCAGTCATCGATAAACGTGAGTTTATTGATCGGAAATAACGAGTTGTTAACGAAGAGATTTAAATATTAATGCAATTTGCTTGAACTATGTCACTTCAATAGCCGGACATAGTGAATGGGAACTGATAAAATTACGCTCGGAAAAAGAAAAATTTTAGTAACAATTTTGTGAGAATACTTGCTTAAGTGACCAAGGTGGCTTGAGCTGTTTTTATTAATGAGTCGCTATCATTCATTGCTGAATCGTTAGCTTAGGGTTTAACTATATAAACTTGTGCAGATCTTATGATTAAAATTAAAAAAGGCCTCAACCTTCCCATCGCAGGTGAGCCAGCCCAAGTGATAGAAGACGGCCCGAAAATTCAACACGTAGCCGTGCTAGGTGAGGAATATGTCGGGATGCGTCCTTCAATGCTGGTTAATGAAGGTGAGCGAGTTATAAAGGGACAGGTTCTTTTTGAAGATAAAAAGAACCCAGGTGTCATATTTACCAGTCCAGCCTGCGGTAAAATTGTTGCTATTCATCGTGGTGAGCGTCGTGTACTTCAATCTGTCGTCATAGAAATCGATGGCGACGAGCAAGAGTCTTTTGCAACATATACTCGTGATGAGTTGCCTGCACTAACAAAAGAGCAAGTCGAAGATAACTTGATTAAATCAGGTTTGTGGACATCTTTACGAACGCGTCCATTTAGTCGTTCTCCACAGCCAGGTTCTACACCTATCGCTATTTTTGTCACCGCAATGGATACTAATCCACTTGCTGCTGATCCTATTTTAGTTATTCGAGAGCAAGAACAAGCATTTAACGATGGGCTTGTAGTTCTCAGTCACTTAACTGAAGGTAAAGTCCATGTATGTCATGGAGAGGGAGATTTACCGAAGAATGTGGCACACAACCAAATTTCTTATACTCAATTTGCAGGGCCTCATCCTGCGGGGTTAGCGGGAACCCATATTCATTTCTTGGAACCCGTCAGTATCAAGAAAATAGTCTGGAGCCTTAATTACCAAGATGTTATCGCCATTGGTAAGCTATTTATTACGGGTCACCTTTATACCGATCGCGTTATTTCACTTGCGGGCCCACAGGTTGAAAAACCTCGTCTGCTGCGTACTCGTTTAGGTGCGGACTTGTATGAATTAACAAAAGGCCAGCTCAAAGAGGGTGAAAATCGGATTATTTCAGGTTCCGTTCTTTGGGGTGTCACATGTGATGAATTCCATCACTATCTTGGCCGTTTTCACAATCAAGTCTCAGTCATCGCTGAAGGGCGTGATAAAGAACTATTTGGCTGGATTATGCCTGGTGTCAATAAGTTTACGATTACACGTACAACGATTGGGCATTTCTTAAAAAATAAGCGTTTTAATTTTACGACAACAATGAATGGCGGTGAACGTTCAATGGTACCCATTGGTAACTACGAGCGAGTCATGCCTTTAGATATCATGATCACTCATTTGTTGCGCGATCTCCTTGCAGGGGATACCGATACATCACAAGAACTGGGTTGTTTAGAGTTGGATGAAGAAGACTTAGGCTTGTGTACCTATGTCTGCCCAGCTAAGTATGAATATGGTCCAGTGTTACGTGATGTTCTGACCAAGATTGAGCTAGAAGGGTGATTCCATGGGTCTGAAGAATTTATTTGAAAAGTATGAGCACCATTTTGAGCCCGGAGGAAAACTCGCTAAATACTATGCATTGTATGAAGCAGTTTCAACAGTGTTTTACACGCCGGGAACGGTGACTAAAGGTCGTTCTCATGTTCGAGATGCAATTGACCTTAAGCGTATGATGATTTTGGTCTGGCTGGCGGTTTTCCCTGCAATGTTCTGGGGAATGTATAACGTAGGTAACCAAGCTATTCCTGCATTACACCAGCTGTATAGTGGCGCTGAATTACAGCAAGTTCTGGCGGGTGATTGGCACTATCGCTTAGCCCAGTTCTTAGGCGCTTCACTTTCGATGGATGCGGGATGGGGAAGCAAAATGCTGCTAGGTGCAGTCTATTTTCTCCCTATTTATGCCGTAGTGTTTTTAGTGGGCGGGTTCTGGGAAGTGTTGTTTGCCATGATCCGTGGTCATGAGATTAACGAAGGCTTCTTTATTACCTCCATTTTATTTGCTCTGATTGTTCCGCCTACTATTCCATTATGGCAGGCTGCATTGGGTATTACTTTCGGGGTCGTTGTCGCGAAAGAAATATTTGGTGGTACAGGGCGTAACTTCTTAAACCCTGCATTAGCTGGCCGTGCATTCTTATTTTTTGCTTACCCTGCACAAATATCGGGTGACTTAGTTTGGACGGCAGCAGACGGCTTTTCCGGTGCAACGCCATTATCACAATGGGCAACGGGTGGGGAACATGCATTAATGAACACAGTCAGTGGTGAGCCGATTACTTGGATGCAAGCCTTCTTAGGCAACATGCCAGGTTCAATTGGTGAAGTTTCAACACTGATGCTGTTTATTGGTGGTGCGCTTATTATGTTCTTCCGCATTGCGTCATGGCGGATTGTGGCAGGTGTGATGGTCGGTATGATCGCTATGTCTTACCTGTTTAATGCAATTGGTTCCGATACCAATCCATTATTCGCTATGCCGTGGTGGTGGCATATGGTACTTGGTGGTTTTGCATTTGGTATGATTTTTATGGCGACAGACCCAGTATCCGCCTCGTTTACGGATAAAGGTAAATGGGCGTACGGCATTCTGATCGGCGTAATGTGTGTTCTTATCAGGGTTGTTAACCCAGCTTATCCTGAAGGGATGATGCTGGCGATCCTGTTCGCCAACCTGTTTGCTCCTCTGTTTGACTATCTGGTCGTTCAAGCAAATATTAAGCGGAGAAAAGCTCGTGGCTAATGAAAAACCAATTAATAACGATAGCGTCGGCAGAACATTTCTAGTCGTTTTTATTCTTTGCCTAGTGTGCTCTATTGTCGTTGCAGGTTCTGCTGTTGGTTTAAAACCGCAGCAGCAAGAACAGATCATGTTAGATACTCAGCGTAATATTTTAAGTGTTGCGGGTTTGCTGCAACCTAAAATGACACCAGAGGAAATTCAAACGACCTATAAGGATCGGATTGAGCCTAAGTTGCTGAATTTTAAAACTAATGAGTTATCTGATAGTACAAGCCATTATGATTTAAATAGTGAGCTTCGCAGCGATGAAACCAGTATTGCTCTTTCTCCTGAGGAAGATATTGCGAAAATTCGCCGCCGTGCGAATAGCGCTGAAATCTACCTAGTGAAAGATGATGAAGGTAAAGTATCTCAAATTATTCTACCTGTTTACGGCTCTGGTTTGTGGTCTGTGATGTACGCCTTTGTTGCTGTAGATGTGGATGGGGTAACTTCTCGAGGAATTACTTACTACGCACACGGTGAAACTCCTGGTTTAGGAGGTGAAGTTGATAATCCACAATGGAAAGCACAATGGCCGGGTAAAAAATTGTTCAATGAACAAGGCATTCCAGCAATTAAAATTGTGCGTGGTGGTGCGACAGATAACCCATTTGGTATCGACGGCCTTTCAGGTGCCACTCTAACATCAAACGGTATTCAGCATATGTTTGATTTCTGGTTAGGGGATAACGGTTTTGGTCCGTTCCTGAAAAAAGTCCGTGAAGGAGCGCTGAATAATGGCTGATTCAAAAGAAGTAAAACGCGTCCTATTGGGACCATTGTTTGACAACAACCCCATTGCTTTACAGGTTTTAGGGGTATGTTCTGCACTCGCAGTGACAACGAAGTTAGAAACCGCAGTGGTTATGACCATCGCAGTAACGTTAGTTACGGCATTTTCTAACTTCTTTATTTCACTGATCAGGAATTATATTCCAAGTAGCGTACGTATCATCGTACAAATGGCAATCATTGCTTCACTTGTTATTGTGGTTGACCAAATTTTACGAGCGTATGCCTATGAGATCTCAAAACAACTTTCTGTTTTCGTTGGTTTGATCATTACTAACTGTATCGTCATGGGGCGTGCGGAAGCGTACGCAATGAAAGCCCCACCAATTGAAAGCTTCATGGACGGTATTGGTAATGGTTTAGGTTATGGTGTGATCCTGATTCTAGTCGGCTTTTTACGCGAACTATTTGGTTCTGGTAAATTATTTGGTATCACGGTTTTTGAATCACTACAAAATGGTGGTTGGTATATGCCAAATGGCCTGTTCCTCCTTGCGCCAAGTGCATTCTTTATCATTGGCATGCTGATTTGGGGATTACGCACCTTGAAACCAGCTCAGGTAGAGAAGGACTAATCTCATGGAACACTATATTAGCCTATTTGTTAAAGCTATTTTCATTGAAAACATGGCGTTAGCATTCTTCTTGGGGATGTGTACATTCCTTGCGGTATCAAAGAATGTGAAAACCGCTTTTGGACTCGGTATTGCTGTAACCGTGGTGCTTGGGATTTCTGTCCCAGCTAATAACTTGGTTTACAACTTAGTATTACGCGATGGCGCAATTGCTGAGGGGATCGACCTATCCTTCTTAAACTTTATCACTTTTATCGGTGTTATCGCAGCGTTGGTTCAGATCCTTGAAATGATTTTAGACCGCTACTTCCCATCATTGTATAACGCGTTAGGTATCTTTTTGCCATTGATTACCGTTAACTGCGCCATTTTTGGCGGTGTTTCGTTCATGGCGCAGCGTGATTACAACTTTAGTGAGTCAATAGTATACGGATTCGGTTCAGGGATCGGCTGGATGCTAGCAATCGTATTGATGGCAGCTATTCGAGAGAAGATGAAGTACTCAGATATTCCATCGGGTCTAAAAGGGTTAGGTATCACCTTTGTGACAACCGGTTTAATGGCATTGGGCTTTATGTCCTTCTCCGGTGTGCAGCTATAAAGGCGAGAAGAATTCATGGAAATAATTATTTTAGGTGTCGTAATGTTTACCCTGATTGTCTTGGTGCTAACAGGTTTGATCCTGTTTGCAAAATCCAAGTTAGTCAATACAGGGAACATTAAAGTTGAAGTCAATGGCGATCCAGATAAAAGCTTTGAAGCGCCAGCGGGTGATAAGCTTTTAGGCATGTTATCAAGCCAAGGTATTTTTGTTTCATCAGCGTGTGGTGGTGGTGGCTCCTGTGGTCAGTGCCGTGTGAAAATAAAAGAAGGTGGTGGCGATATTCTGCCAACTGAACTTTCACATATTAACAAACGTGAGGCAAAAGAAGGCTGCCGATTAGCGTGTCAAGTCAACGTTAAACAAGATTTAAAAATTGAACTTCCAGAAGAAATTTTTGGCGTGAAAAAATGGGAGTGCGAGGTTATCTCCAATGATAATAAAGCGACTTTCATTAAAGAGCTGAAATTGAAGATCCCTGAAGGAGAGGTTGTTCCCTTCCGTGCAGGTGGCTTTATTCAAATTGAATGCCCTGCGCATGTTGTTAAATATGAAGATTTTGATGTACCGGAAGAATACCGTGAAGATTGGGATAAATTTAATCTATTCCGTTATGTCTCTGAGGTTAAAGAGCCGACAGTGCGTGCTTATTCCATGGCAAACTATCCGGAAGAGTATGGGATCATCATGTTAAACGTACGTATTGCAACGCCTCCTCCGCGCAATCCAGATGTTCCTCCAGGGATCATGTCCTCATATATTTGGTCATTAAAACCAGGGGATAAAGTCACTATTTCTGGTCCATTTGGGGAGTTCTTTGCGAAAGAAACGGATGCCGAAATGGTCTTTATCGGTGGTGGTGCGGGTATGGCGCCAATGCGTTCGCATATATTTGATCAACTGCGTCGTTTAGACTCTAAACGTAAGATCAGTTTTTGGTATGGTGCGCGTTCAGTCCGTGAGATGTTCTACACTGAAGATTTCGATCGACTTGCTGCAGAACATGAAAACTTTACATGGAACGTAGCACTTTCTGATCCTATGCCAGAAGATAATTGGGATGGTTATACTGGTTTCATTCATAACGTTTTATATGAAAACTATCTAAAAGACCATCCTGCGCCAGAAGATTGTGAGTTCTATATGTGTGGACCTCCAATGATGAATGCGGCGGTGATTAAGATGTTGAAAGACCTCGGTGTCGAAGATGAAAATATCTTGTTAGATGATTTCGGTGGTTAATTAATCTATTTGATTTAATTGGACTGATCAAAGTCAGTAGACAGTCGCAGGTTAAAGAGGGAAAATATTTTCCCTCTTTGTGATTTTAGTAACTTATTTTAATTACTAATTATTATATTGATTTTAGCTGGATTGATGATTTTTTGACTGAAACATTCTCTGCATGGGTGACAATGTAAAGTGTGTTAATAGTCTGAGTTACTTCAACAATACGTACTCATGATTGACGCGGAGAAAATTATGCTAAATAAACGAATTTATGCCCCTATATTATTATTTCTCACAACATTGCTTCTTGCAGCTTGTGGAGGCCCTGAGCAACAGAATCTTCAAGGGCAAACGATGGGGACCTATTATTCTGTTAAGTATGTCGCAGATACTTCCGATGTAAAACCTGAAGCTATTCAAGCTGAAATAGACAAGCGTTTGGAAGAAGTAAACGATCAAATGTCGACCTATCGCCCAGACTCGGAATTAAGCCGTTTTAATCAGTCTAGAGAAGTTAATACCCCATTTCCTGTCTCAGCGGCAACAGCTAAAGTTGTTAAGAAAGCGATTGAAATTAACGAAATGACGAATGGTTCATTAGATGTAACAGTTGGGCCTCTCGTTAATTTATGGGGTTTCGGTCCTGAAGGACGAGTGACTAAAGCGCCTTCCGACGAAGAATTAGCTAAGCGTCGCGCGTGGGTTGGAATTGAAAAGTTAGCAGTTCAAGGTAATAACCTGATTAAAACCATTCCAGAGCTATATGTCGATCTTTCATCTATTGCGAAAGGTTATGGTGTTGATGTAGTTGCTGAATACTTAGAATCCGCTGGGATCAATAATTACATGGTCGACATCGGTGGTGAAGTCAGAACGAAGGGCAACAATGGTAAAGGTTCACCTTGGCGTATTGCTATTGAAAAACCAGTAACAGATGGGGTTAGCCAAACAGCACAAGAAGTGATTGAGCCGGGCGACCATTCTATTGCCACCTCAGGGGATTACCGCAATTATTTTGAACAAGATGGCGTACGTTTTTCTCATACGATCGATCCTAAAACGGGTCGTCCAATTACCCATAACTTAGTTTCAATAACTGTATTAGCTGAAAATTGCATGAGTGC
The DNA here is from genome assembly GCF_050487165.1 of Providencia sp. Me31A. Lineage (NCBI taxonomy): Bacteria > Pseudomonadati > Pseudomonadota > Gammaproteobacteria > Enterobacterales > Morganellaceae > Providencia > Providencia sp. Me31A. The sequence goes on along the minus strand of NZ_JBKQGZ010000030.1, from coordinate 1,896 downwards.
AGATGGGTTATCAACAGGGTTAAATGTGCTAGGGCCAGAAGAGGGGTTTGCTTTAGCAGAGAAAATGGATATTCCTGTTTTTATGATAGTTAAGACAGATAAAGGGTTTGAAGAGCGTTATACTAAAGCATTCGAACCATTCTTAACCAAAAAACAGTAGATTTTGGAGGATAAAGGAATGCTAAATGTTTTTATTGCAACCTTTGCACTGTTTTTGCTGGCATTTTTAGGTATGTCTCTTGGGTATATTATTAAACGTAAGAGTATTCAAGGTAGCTGTGGTGGGTTAAGTAGTATTGGTGTTGAAAAAGTGTGTGATTGTCCTGAGCCTTGTGACGCACGCAAAAAACGCATGGCACGTGAAGAAGCCCGCCAAAAAATGTTAGATAAGAACCGTATTATTTGAATAGTAATATTAAGTGTTAATATAGTTAGTAATAAGCTGGAGATGTCTAAATAAAATTATTAGACATCTCCAAATATTATTTTATATTGCGTGTGTAAGGATATTATAAATATTTACTAATAATAATTTATAAATAATTATTAACGATAATTAAAAGCCTAGGCTATTTCAACGTTGAAAATAGCTTAATAGCTTAGATGACGTTGCTAAATTATTTTTTGAATGCTTTGGGCGAATCAACCATTACTGCATCCACCCCTATCTCTTTTGCAAGTTGGTAGTCACTGTCACTATTAACACCAAAAACAATAATATAAGCATTACCATTTTTTCTAAAACAATCGATAGCCTCTTTGTCCCACGATAGTGTGGCAGGTGAGCGTGCCTCGCCTAATGTGTATTTTTCAACGACTTCAACTTTACGATGTAGCTCAAAGCCATACCAGCGGGTTGTTGTTTTGTCATTTTTAATTGAGCATTGATGATTCATCACAACATTTGCCAACAGGGTACGAGTATCATCACGACTTTCAAATAATTGTAATTTAGGTGAAAGAGGCTTAAGCGCTTTTAAGAATGCATCATTTGTAGAATAGAAACGAACTTGCTTGAATGCATTGGTCTTATCCAATAATGCAAGTATTGCTTGTGCTTGTATTGCAGGGTCAGCATCTGGTGATTTTAAATCTACATAAAAGGTCGTATTAGGATATTTTTTTAAAATGGTTTCTAACGTACTAATAGTGGTGTCCTGCATGGGGAGTTGCAGGTTATTTTTTTGATTATACTGATAAGCAGCGTTAATTCGATTAAGTTGTTGGGCCGTATAGCTTGATACTGGACCTTTCTGGTCAGTTAGTGAGCCAAGGTCACTTGGGCGATATAAAACGAGTTGATTATCTTTGCTGAGTTGAACGGTTATCCAGATAGCATCGGAATTATTTTTATTTGCTAAATTAATGGCATAAATTGTATTTTCGGGGGCATCAGCAGTCCCTGCTCGGTGTGCAACAATTTGAGGCGATAATGCAAAAGCGGTTTGGCTTGCAAACAATATGAGGGCGGTTGCCATAAATGTAATGTACTTTGATATAGTCGTCATAAGGATTACCCATAAGTCATTTTCTAATTTATTGAACTGAAAAAACGCATTCTTTTTATTACATTTTTAGTTGAGTGTAAGTATTGATATTTATTTTTAAGACAAACTTTAATGTTAATTGCTTATTTATCAGTGTGGCAGGTGATTATTTCAATAATATGAAGCATTTTAATTATCATTAAGTTAGACGCTTTTTACATGAGTGGTTATTCAAAATAGGCAGGTATAATTGCATAAACAGTAAGTGTACTGTATATTTAAGGGTCTTCCCCGATCATGGTGGTCAGACTCAAAATCCCATATCTAAATTACCATAGTGAAACATCACTGCTGTTTTAAATCGTTCTTGATTTCGATAACCTCTTGCTTTGATCCTCAATAATCTAAT
>NZ_JBKQGZ010000029.1:0-55356 GCF_050487165.1 Providencia sp. Me31A | reverse complement strand
GCCGCTATCATACTCCGCCATCAACTCGCCATGGTATGCCGTATGGCGGTTAGCTGCGCTTGCTGTTGTTGGTTTTGTTGCTTTATCGTTCGGATATCTTCGCTGTCGGGGATTAACACCAAACAGCCGTTTAAAATCTTCACCGTGAACGTGAAACCCGTCTCAAAAATTGCTTCTTTTAGCTATTGCTCATTAAGGTGTATCGCGGACGATGGGCTAGCTTTATTGCCGCTCGGGCATAGCCCACAGTGTAATAACGTTCTGTTTGGGAAAGAATTCAAGCCATTACACCGCCACCAATATAAATAAGATATTTAATATATTTACAATAAGTCTATTCAATAAAGGAGGTTATTGTAGATTTTTTTTGGGGAAACGTGAAACTGGTGCAGTTTTCCACCCATGAAAGTGCCATCATGGGTGGAAATGGGCTAGTAAGAAACGATAACGCGCACAGTTTTAGAGAATGGGCCTGGGGTTATCGTTTGACCAGGTATCTTACTTAACGTTGCTGAATAAGGGACCGTTATTGGTTTAAAAGGTTTAATTTCACCAATTACATAAGGCTGATTGAAATTTAATTCGGTTGAATTATTTTTTATTACTGTTTGTAATCCATTTCCCATATCAAGATATTTTTCTCCTAATATAGTGTTATTATTTGGTTCAAAACGAACAGAGACATTTAGTCCTGTCTCACAGTCATCTGGAATAGCCATGCCAATATTAAATGTACGACTGACCACACCACCTGTATCCATTTGCTTTGGTGAAATAGCTCCAAATCCTACCGTTCCTCCGTTTGATGATGTAATACTAACGGCAGGAGCAGGGCAAAGCAGAGTTAAATTACCAACAATACGAATATAAACATCGCCACCAAGATAAGTATTTTGTTTATTCACATGAGTTCCTAGTAAGAATAGACCTGTATCGAACGGCCTTAATGGATTAGCTCCTTTCTTCACTGAAAACTTATAATATATAAGAATTAACTGGTTGTTTTTTTCTGGCCATGCTAATAAATCTATATTAGGTACGACAGGGTTTGTGATCGTAACAGTCGAGTCACCATATTGAGTTAATGTTTGGTTGATAGTAACACCACTATTAATCAACATTGATTTTATTGATGGCTGCATGAGATTTTTGAAATATACGTGATTAAGATTAAGATCTTGTCCTGTAAAGTCACAGGTTAGTACTATTGCATTCGTTGTTGTAGATGCCAGCTCTGTTCCTGTGGATATATTGGTGTTATTAGCTTTAATATCAAATATAATATCTTGTTGTATTGTATTGCTACCAGAAGCTGGCGCGCATTTAATTACATCCGCGAAAGTATTAAAACTTAAAAATGATAAAAACAATAAACTGACTAATTTTATTTTTTTTAAGTAAGACATTGTAACCTCTTGCTATTTTTCATTCGATAATGAGCAAATTGTACTTTGACAGGTATAATTTAATAGTTTTGGTGCACCATAATCATCAATATAAGTTACAACAATATTTGGCGACTTTGCTTGTTTCGCTGATAAGGAATAGCTTTGATTACTATTTGGTTTAACAATTATTTCTTGAAAGTTATCGACTTTGTTTTTGCTATCATTAATATTTATTAAAACTATATGATATTGAGTTGGATTTGTTAATTTTAATGAATTGCCAATTTTCTCAATTTTTAATTGTTTTTGCCAGTTATTATCTGGGTATTTAGTTAATCCTTTAGGACGATAAAAAAGTTTAAGCCTTGATTGAATAACAATTTCAACTGCATTATCTAACTCACTTTTAGGAGGAATACCTAAAATGTTCAAATAAAATAAGGACTCTTCATTATTGACAGGTTTTATATTGTTTTTTGAGGTGCTAATCCTCACTTGTTTCTTTTGATTCGGTTCAACACGTTGTAATACAGGTAATGCAATTAAAGGCTCTGAGATTTTATTTTTATTTTCATCTTCGAGCCATGATTGAACTAAGAAAGGGTCTTTAGTGTCAATGTTTTCGACAACAATACTCACGCCGTTGCTAGACTCATCATAAACAACTCGAGTACGGTCAATTGAAATTGTAGCTTGTGTGTATGTACTGACTAATAATAATCCAATAATAATTAGTTTGATGTTTTTCATAATGTTTTACTCTTTATAACAACTTATAGTATTGATATTTTCAATGTCTTGGTCATCAATTGATATTGTACATGACTGGCCAGAATTCCACTTAACAATTAATTTTTGATTTGGGTGAATACCAGTTAAATAAACTAAACCATTTTCTGCAATCATACCTAATGGCGTATCTTTCTCCGAATCATAAACTAATGCACCGAAAGGCGGTGTATTACCATCAGGTAATTTCACCGTAACTAATGCTTTTTCACCAATAATTGAATCTAACTTAGCATAACCAATAGCACCATCAGTTAAAGTTGATTCAACAACACTATTTTCAATACTAACATTTTTAGGCATATTATTAAGGTCAACATACTGAGTAGACCTGTAATAGGTTGGTACGTTACTAATAGCAGCTAGACCAAACCTATTAGTAATCGATTCATCATTATTGATAGAAACATCTTTAGCATTATCAGTATCAATAACCATTCGTGCTTGGTTTTCATATACCCTACGATGCAAAATAGGCCCTTGACTTGTAATGGTTAAAGAACCATCTAAAGAACCACTAATAGATTGATGATCATTACTATATAAACCAGTTATCTGTGCTCTTCCATATTCTGTATCACGATATGCAGAAGCATTCAATGCTGTGTTATCGAAGAAATCTTTTGTTGATAATCCTAAACTCAAATTGTTATCATTTACTTGAGTTGTGTAATTAACGTTATTATTATATTTTTTATCGCGGTCATTATAGGAACCAAAATATTGTAATCTTGAGTATCTTTCACCACCGAAAGGCACGCTTAATGACAGATAAACCTGCTTAGTACGCTCCCCTTTCATATAACTACTTTCGCTAAGTGATAATGACAATAATGCATTATTAAGAAAATCATTATTGATAGTTTTATTAAATGATAAAGTTAAAGTGTCGTTAACTTTAGATTCATCCCAATAACTTTCTCTTGAATAACTTAAGCTTATGTCAGAATTCCAATCAGGAATTTGTTGCGAAAATGATGTGGTAAAAACATTTTTTTGACGATAATTATAGTCTGTTGGGTTTCCTTTTTCACTAATAAAATTACTAACAGACATAAATCCTTGATTTGAAAATTGATACCCAGTTAAATCAAGCCTACTTGTCTCTGAGAATCGTTTCGCATAGTTAATACGATAGCTTTCCCCTGTACTTGAGCTTACTTCATTTAATTTATTCTTAGATTGTGTAATATCAAATGATATTGCGCCAAATTTTTGCATATTTAAGCCAATACCAGCATTATATGCATGGTATTCGTTGTTTGATGTTGCAAATAATCCACCAAAAATAGATAAGCTGTTGAATAGCCCCCAAGATAACTCTGTTGAAATAAAATCATTATCAACATTCTTATAGCCCATAGGGTCTAATTGGCCAGCATTCAGTTTGTATTGTAACATTCCTGGTCGTGTTAAAAATGGAATATTTGTTGATGATATTTGGTATTCCCTAACTGAACCATTTTCTTCTGTTATTTTTACATCTAAAACGCCGGATAGAGAAGACGTTAAGTTATCTATTGAAAAAGGGCCAGGCGCAACTTTTACTTGGCTTAATATGCGTCCATTTTGGGAAATTACAACAGTTGCATTACTTGTTGCTGTTCCTGTAACGCTAGGTGCATAACCCCTTAACATAGCAGGTAGCATATTATCATCGGTGAAAACACTGGCACCTTTAAAGCGTACTGAATCAAAAATCTGACTTGCTGTATAATATCTACCCATAAAAAACTTAGCAGATAAATCCGGTAAGTCAGTAAATAAATAGGTTTGAACCCATTTGAAACTATCGTTACTACTTTCGTTAAAATCTTTTAAGTATTGATAATTACTACGTAGTCTCCAGCGCCCTAAGTTAGCACCAATAGCCCCAAATGAACTTAAATTATTCGTACTATCTGCATTTTTATATTTGAAATAGTTTTCAACTATATTGTAATCAAATACAAAAGCGTTAATACCGACATCTCGTTGTTTAGGTGGAACCCAGCTTTCATCTGTATAGAGAAAATAGACTTGTGGTATTGATAGTTGTAATTCTTGCTTTTCATCATCAAATCGAGACGTAATATCACTATCTTGAGATGATAAATCATAACACTGACCATCTGCCCATGTAGGTGTCTTTTTGATAAACTCTTCTTTTAGTCCAATAATTTCTACTAATTTTTGTGAAATGCAAGGTTGAACTACACCATTTTGATTTAAAAAATCAATTCTATCAAAAAAATTTACTCTTCTATTATTAATAGATACGTTTGAGAAATAAGAACCTTCTTGTACAGTTCCTTTTTCAAATGAACTTAAGTCTATATCTGGGCTACCAGAAATAGACAAAGCATCTCGATTAAATTGAACGTTATTTGCACTAACATAGTTTGAGTATAATAATATACTAGAGACTAAACCCGTCACTATGCTTATTTTAAATTTGTTCATCTTCATTAACCGAAATATCCTAAAAATAATTTTATTTTATTAGTGATAATAGGAGTCAGTAAAACTGGATATGCTGTAGCATAGGATGCTATAAACAGCATATCCAGAATTCGTGTTCAAAAACTTATTTATTATAATGATCTTATAATGTTAATTTTTTATTACTGATAATCTAAAACATAAGCAACGGTAGATTTAACAGAACCAGACGTTGCTGCACCTAATGATTGCATACGTGCAGATAAATCAACAGTATTCGCACCAGTTTTCAGGCTTTGTTCAATAGTTTCACCTGATTTGATATTTTTACCAGTGCTATCTTGGAATAATACTCCGACGTTTTGAGCTGTACCATTGTTAGCCCATAATGTACCGGCGGAATTCATTGCGCCATTAAATGTAACTTTAACTTTTGAATAATCGTCAGCTTCTGCATCAGCTGTTTCTAATACGCAGTCAGATAATTCTAATGTGAAATTAACATTAGGACCTTGTGCACCAGCTGTTTTTAATGAAACAGTAGGAACAGAACCTAATTCAACTTCTTTAGTAACTGAGGTTGGTGCAATAGTACAAGCTCCAGAGTTAACTGTTCCATTAAATTCGATTGTACCACTTCCAATATCTGCTGCGAATGCAGTTGAAGCCGCAGTTAATGTTAATGCAATAACGGAGGACGCTAATAATGTTTTTTTCATTCTATATTACCTTTAATTATTAATGTTTAATTTATGTTGCTGATTAAATATTAAACAGTTAGATTGTTTTTTCAAAGCAAGCTAATAATACGTATAAAAAACATATTGAAAATAAATACTATGTTTCATATATAAAGCATAGTGTAAGTGAATATATTTCGCAAATCTGATTTTATAAAATAAAATTATTATGCATGTTTAGCGTAATTATTTAAATATAAAACAACTAGTAGGAGTAAGTAAAATTATATTAAAAATAACAAGAAGGAGTAAGTGTTGTGAATCTAAAACTTGTGTTTTTGAATGATGCTGGTAACTTCAATTAGTAAAAGAATTAGTAAAATAGCAATACACAATAGTGGTGTTTGTTGTAATGTTATGTTACATCTGTGTGTTGGTTTTTTATTGAGTATTAGCCGAAAAAAAATTTTTTAGCTTATTTTCAACATCATTACATGAGCGTTAACATTAGTAAATATACTTAAAAACTAAATGTGTAATACCGTGATATGTTAAAATACATATTTAACCTTAGAACGTTAATATTGGTAAATATACTTAACGACTAAATGTATAATACCGTGATATGTTAAAATACATATTTAACCTGAGCTGTGGATAAGAATTGAATGAATGCCCCAAGTTGCGATCAGATTGTTTGACGAGCACATTCATAATCGCAAGGATTAATTAAGAAAAAATCTACACTGATGTCGATGACTTTTGTTTGATTTTTCTTCCTCAGTGGGAAAAACAATTTCTTATACCGCGCAGGTTAATTAATGTTTAAATAAAAGTATCACTCAATATCGAAAATGTAAAAAAGCTGAGTTTCGAGTCACGGTGAAACTGTTTCAGGCTATCTAGGCACTATTTCCTTGTGCTTTCAAATATTCGTCGATGAAGACTGTCGTTCTGTCGAACAGAAATCAGGCGACTAGCGAAATCATTAGTACTGAGTAATATCAGGAGACTTTTGGTGTTCGCCAAACCAATCGATACATAGCCAGTAAAAATAATAATGTTGCTAACAATGTTATTTTTATAATCACCGGCATCAATGCATGAATATCAGCATTTTGGGAGTTCAACATGGAAAATCCACTGACCATTGTACTTGATGGGAAAATTTCCATCGTTTTTACAACCCAGTCGGGCATATTAAAGGTAGGAAATGATGCACCTGATGCATAGAAGATGACCATCGAGGTTGCAGATAACATTTGCATTGGGCGGTTAATATTATCAAAAAAGCTACCAATCAACATACCCATAGAACTTACCGCCGCAGAGAACAGAACAATCAGTAAAAGCTGCAAGAACATATTGCCTTCGTTGGGATATCCTTGTAGATAGTAAACCCATCCAAATACAAATATTGCACCAAAAAAGCCGATTATAAACAAGCCCAAAAACGTTCCAATAAACTGCGATGTATTTATTTTTGCTAAACCTACACTGTTACGTAATGCAATAAGCATAGAACTGGCAAAGATAAGTGTTTGTTGGAGTATAATGATAAATACCAACGGCATAACAAAAGATTCGTATCCTAACGTGGGATTATATAGTGGAAGCGAAATAATATTATTCGTGGTTTTCGGTGCTAATCGATTAATGTCGGTTGTAGAGCTTATTGCGTTAGTCACTGCTAACCTCAGATCCGCAGCTACAGCCATATAACCACCAGATAGATGGACATCGACCCCAGCATCTCCGCCTCTGATAAGATTATTTTTAAAATCATTATCAATAGTTATCACGGCTGAAACTTTCCTGTTACGCAATAAATTTAATGCATTAGACAGCGAGCTATCAACATGAGTCACGTCAATTTCACGGGTGGCTTGTAGGTTATCAATTAGATTGCGTGATAAAGATGAACGATCAAAATCGACAACTGCTACGGGAAGTTTGAGGTTTACCTGCGCCTTATAAGCACTAGGATAGAAGATACTGTAAAGAAATAATGACAAAATAGCCGTTGAAAATATCGGTTGTGATTTTTTTATTGATGTCAATGTACTGATAAAGCTCTGCATAATACCGTTAAAATGTGTATTTTCTTGGAGCGCTTCGGGTAACTGTTTATCTTTATGCTTATCTAATAGAACAAAAGAAATGGCTAACGGTATAATAATATAGAGTGACAGAATACCAAACTGCTGAAGGCTAGCTGTAATATCGCTACCAAGGTTAACTTGCTCAAGCTGTATACGATAATAGTGCGTAAATGGCTGAAAGTTACTCCAAAACTGAGCCCAACCATTAGCATTCAAAATTGACAGCGTACCATCAGAGTAAGTTAATGCAGCACTGGTATACACTGTTGAAATGCTTAATGCCATTAATACATTTCGTGTTATTGAAACAAACATAACAGCGATACATGCAGTGAGAAGGCACAGCATAAATATTGCTAACATTAAAACCCAGGAATTACCTAAAATCGGCCAGCCTCGTCCAACGACTTGCCAGACGTTATATATTAAGTTCCATAGGAAAATAATAATTATATAGGGAAGTATGCGAGAAATAACTTGAATTGATAGATAGGATTTACTTTTGTTTACCCAATTGGCGTAGAGCTTATTTTCTTCAAAAAAACGGCCGATTGCACAAATCACCGCACTGCTTAGGATTATACTTAGCAGTACGGGTATGGCGATTGGCGTCAGAAATCTTTCGTAGCTATTTTGTGGATTACTGATATTAACTACTTGAATATTAAGTAAAGGTGTACCTGTGCTTTTATGTTCAGCACCTAACATTTTTCTATTTTTTAGTGAATCAAAGGCATCACTTATCGCGGCTTGTAACCCAACATATGCAGCATTACCCGTTGATCGGAATTGCCCGTTATAACGAATGACTACCGCATTATCGTCTTTGCGGATAGTTGAACCTGATGCACCGGGTGGGATCTCGACAAAAGCATAGATTTTCATGCTTTTCATTAGGTGTTGAGCTTGCGTAACACTTTCCGGTGTTTCAATTAATTCAATACTTTTCGATGCATCAATATTTCTGATTATTTCCCGGCTTAACGAAGAGTGATCGTGATCCACTAGAGCGACTGGTATTTTTTCAGGCACGCCATTACTGAACATTGCACTGACAAAAATTATTAAGATTGCCGGAACAATAAACAGTAAAAGTTTCATATAGCGATCATGGTAGATGAAATTAATTTCATCTACCAATGAGGCTGAAATATTCGATATGGTGTTTTTAATCATTTCCAAAAGGCCAATCAAAAATAACAGACATACCCGGGCGCATCCCTTCAATTTTATCTACAGGATGTAAACGTACTTCAAATGTTCTAACATCGTAGCCACTGGACTGGCGAGTTGCCCGCCAAGTAGCGAAATTACCTTTTGGATTAATGAAAAATACATCAAATTTTGCTTTTTTATTTTTCAGCGCAGGAATAGTTCCTTCAATGACGTCACCTATTTTTAATGCGTTGAAACGATCTTCTCGTAAATTAACGGTTACCCATAGATTATTTAAATCAATCATGCTGAATATTGGTGTACCAGCAGAAACGAGTTCACCTTGATTGGCAAAACGCTTGGCAATCTCGCCATCGTTTTTTGAGTGTACAGTCAATTCATTGACGAGAGAATTTGCTGATTCGAACGCGGCCTTGGCTGCATTAACGTTAGCATCAGCAATACGAATGTCTTCAGTTCGATTACCACGCTTAGCTTGCATATATTGCTCATAGGCAGCATTTGTTTTTTGCTTGGCAATATTATATCGAGCGATGGCATCATCACGCTCTTGGGCAGAAACAGCTTTACTATTATCATAAAGTTTTACTACCCTATCAGTCGTTATCTTGAGGTTTCTCTCATCTGCTTGAGCGCTATTCCAATTAGCTTTTAATGATTCAATGTACTCTGAACGCTCCCCGTTATACGCCTTATCTTGGCTCGCTATAGCCGCAGCTAATGCTTCTTTTGTCTGTAGGGCATTTTCGGTAGTTTGTTTATCATACAAACTGACTAAGGATTGCCCAACGTGTATGCTATCCCCTTCCTTGACGTGCAGACTATCAACTCTTGCCGTGACTTTACTCGTGATATTGATTTCATCTGTATCAACAACACCTTCTAATATCTCATGTTCAGAGTTATGAGATAAAATAAATCCAGCAGATAGCACCATTACGACAACGATAAATATGGCTATCTTTATTATTTTGTTATTCTTTATCGTCATACTATTTATATCCTTAGGTTCTCGCTATTTTTGTGATATTTCAGCAATATGTTGAGCTAAGTTGAAAGTAATCTTCGTTTTACAATGAAAATGCTTACACTTTTACCATAGACTCACTCTATTATACATTTCTTCAATACTTAAACATCTTAATATTTTTAATGAACCAACAAAATAAGACGTGTTCGCATACAATAATCCAAAAATTTATGATAGATAGATCAAATAACCTGAATTTGGATCTATGAGCTTGGCGGCTATCTTCGCCATCACGTTTAAACAGTCACAAATTAACGCCTAACTGACAGCCCTCGTTGCTGCACACAGCTTCAACCCTATCTAGTAGCGGACGAACTTGAGCACTGATTTTTTGCTGTTGTTTATCATTACGGGTTGACTCATCGTGAACAAAAAGGGGGGGAACCGTCGATAACATTTTCTGTGGTATCTTGTGAGGAGAACTGCATTTGTAATGGTCTAATTAAGCTACCAAGATTTATATTTTATAGTTAAGTAAAATTTTATAGTTATAGCATGAGTCAAATTTAATAACGAAAATTATAAAAAGTGGTAATAAATATTTAACAGATATGCAGAAATATACAATAAAGTTGAACGATGGATGCAATGTCTCTCGGCAAATGTGCGGTTTCCAAATATGAAATTAACTCCAAAAGAGAATAGGGCGCTCCCTTAGAACCCACCATTAATAAATCTTTAGTTTAATCCATGTCAGAAAAATGAAATATCGCTCTTTTATTTGTAATAGAACTTAAAAAAGTAATAAAAGTTGATTTTACGCAATCAAATAAAAACGATCAGATTCATAATTGAATAATCCACTATAAATTTTTTTATTTATTTCAATTTACGTTAAAACACTTAATTTAATAAAAAGAGGGCATGTCATGATAATACAAGTTATCACGGCGTTTGTTATTATTGTTACAATATATTTACTTGTAAAAAAATACGAAACCAGGATGGTACTGATAGCAGCCGGTTTACTACTTTGTATTATCAGTTTAACTCCAATGAGCGCTTTAAACGCATTTAGTGAACGAATGGTTTCGGCTCCGCTGATCCAAGCTATCTGTTCCAGTATGGGTTTTGCTTATGTAATGAAATATACTAAATGTGATAAACATTTAGTTTTAGTTTTATCTAGTTTCTTAACTAAACTTGGTTTTTTTCTGATCCCTACCGCAGTTATCCTCACTTTTTTTATCAATATTGCTATTCCATCTGCAGCGGGTTGTGCGGCGGCTGTTGGTGCAACTTTGATTCCTTTATTGATAGCAGCTCGTATTCATCCTGCGATTGCAGGGGGGGCAGTGTTATGCGGTACGATTGGCTCCATGCTTAGCCCTGGCCTCTCACACAATCCATTTGTCGCTCATATGTCTAACATGAGCATTGTTGACCTCATTGCTCGTCATAGCCCATATAGTCTAGCGGTAGGGGCAATTGCCGCAGTTTCTTTATCTTTTGTTGCACTAATCAAAAAAGAGTACAAAATTAGTCAAAACGTTTTCGAAAATGGAGGGGGGACGGTTGCCTCAGAAGAAAAGGAACGTCCAAATTATTTATTTTCTACCGCGCCATTTGTTCCTTTAATTATACTCTTACTGCCGTTTATTGAATCTTTTAAAGAGTTTCAAATTACAGTGCCTGCTGCGATGTTAATTGGCGCTATTTATGCATTAATTATTACACGCACCAACCCTTCGACTATCACTAAAGAATTTTTTAAAGGAATGGGGAATGCATATGGCGATGTGCTAGGCATTATCATTGCTGCTGCGGTATTTTCGGCAGGATTAAAAGCATCGGGTGTCATTGATTCATTTATTGGTTTTCTCATTCATTCTCCTGAATTTGCACGTTGGGGGGGAACACTCGGACCATTTTTAATGGGGATGATAACAGGCTCAGGAGATGCTGCGGCATTTGCCTTTAATGAAACTGTTACACCATTTGCACAGAAATTTGGTTATGAAATCCCCGATTTAGGTATGGCCTCTGCAATTTCTGGGGCATTAGGCCGCACCATGTCACCACTTGCAGGGGCGACAATTGTTTGTGCCGGTTTAGCAAATATTAACCCAATGGAAATCGCAAAACGTACAGCGCCAGGCATGATAGTAGGCGTCATTTTTATTGCATTAATAATGCTTTAATATTAAGGAAATAGTATGTCAATAGTAACGTTAGAACAACTTATAGCATGGCGTAGAGAATTCCATCAGTTTCCTGAAATTGGTTGGTCTGAGTTTTTAACAACGGCTAAAATTGTCAAACATCTACGGGCCCTTAATCTTGAAGTCAAAGTTGGCACGAGTGTTATTAACCCTGAATATGCCTTTGGTCGCCAACAAAAAATAGTTGATAAAGGCTTAGAAGTCGCTCGTCAACACCATGTTAGTGATGAATTACTAAAAGAAATGCAAGACTTAACAGGGTGTGTTGCCATTTTTGATAGTGGCAAACCTGGCCCAACGGTAGCATTACGTTTTGATATTGATTGTGTTGGTGTCACCGAGAGTACCGCTGACGAGCACACCCCTAAAAAGTGTAATTTTTCATCTTGCCATCCAGGTGAAATGCATGCATGTGGTCATGATGGTCATATTTCTATTGGTTTAGCGGTGGCAACTTGGTTAGTGGCAAATAAAGATAAGCTAAACGGTAAAGTGAAAATACTTTTTCAACCAGCAGAGGAAGGGGTTCGCGGTGCCAGAGCAATGGCTGAAAGTGGTATTGTCGATGATGTTGACTATTTTTTAGGATCTCACCTTGGTTTTATTGCTAATAGCGGCGAAATTGTCATTAACCCAACGCATTTTCTCTGTACCACTAAGCTTGACTTCCGTTTTAAGGGAGTGCCATCCCACGCAGGCGCTGAACCAGAGCTCGGTATAAATGCACTTGCTGGCGCATGTCATGCCTCGACACAAATGCTGGGCATCTCTCGCCACGGTAAAGGTATGTCACGTATCAATGTTGGGGTATTAAGGGCTGGGGAAGGCCGTAATGTGACTCCTGCTTATGCAGAAATGCAGGTTGAAGTGCGTGGCGAAAATGAAGATATTAACCGTTTTATGAGTGAGAATGCGATTCGCATGGCCGAAGGTTCTGCACACAGTTTCCAACTTGAAATGGAATATGAAGTGATGGGGGAAGCTGTAGATCTGCAAAACGACCAACAATTAATTGATGTTTTAACCTCTGTTGTTCAGCAACATTCAGAGCTTACTGCGATTGCGACTAAACCCTTTGGTGGTAGTGAAGATGCGACAATTTTAGCAAAACGAGTGCAACGTTGCGGGGGTAAATCACTTTATTTTGTTGTTGGCGCAGATAGAACGGCAGGGCATCATCAGGCGAATTTTGATTTTGATGAAAAAGCCATGTTAACAGCTTATAATCTTTATATTGGTTGTTTAACTTCGTTATTATAAAATCCATGTCATTATTCAATAAAGCGTAATGACGGGGCGATATTCTTTATCGGTTTTAATAATAAAGAAACCCCCTCGTTTCTAACTAGGGGGTTTTGTTATCTTTTGTATAAATTGTATTTAAACTTTATTTCTACTGATATTTATAAATTAATAAACAGCCATAGAAAAAGTTAACTTATTTTAGATACTCATTTATTTGCGTTAATTCTTAATCGACCAAGCTAATGTTTGACCTGCTAAGAAAGGAATTAAATTGCCAACACCAGCAATAGCTAGAGTATCCGGTACCAAAAAATCTCTTTTAACTAATGTGAGTGATTCTTTATTGACAGGTAATTTATAGAATTTGGGGCCGTTTAAAGATGCAAAAGCTTCAAATTTATCTAGTGCATTTGCAGTTTCAAACACTTGAACATATACAGAAAGTGCCACTAATGCATTAAATGCACCAGCACACCCACAACTACTCTCTTTACGCATTTGTTCATGCGGCGCGGAGTCTGTCCCTAAGAAAAACCTCTCGCATCCTGAAGTAATCGCTTTAATTAGCGCTTGACGATGCTTTTCTCGTTTTAATATTGGTAGGCAATAGTTATGTGGGTTTAAGCCTTTGTTAAATAATGCATTGCGATTATAAAGAACATGTTGTGGTGTGATAGTTGCTGCGACATTCTGTTGGTTTTGCATAACAAATTCAACCGCTTCAGAGGTGGTTGCATGCTCTAAAACAATGCGTAGTGCGGGATAACGAGCAACTAATGGAATTAATATTTTTTCGATAAACTTAGCTTCGCGATCAAAAATATCAATCGTACTATCTGTTACTTCGCCATGAATTAATAGCGGAATATCTGCTTGTTGCATGGCATCTAACACATGGCTGATATTATCAATTGAACTAACGCCTTGTGCAGAATTCGTTGTGGCATTAGCTGGATATAATTTTGCCGCTTTAATAATCCCTTGCTTAAAACCTTCAACTAAATCAGTTGGATTAGTATCATCGGATAAGTAAGCGGTCATTAAGGGGGTAAAATCATGTTCGTCTGGGCAAGCGGCTAAAATACGATCACGATATGCGGCGATTTCCTGAGTTGTTTTTAACGGGGGCACAAGATTCGGCATGATAATCCCTCGGCTATAATGCAAGGAGCTAAATGGGAGCACACCTTTTAGCATATCGTTGTCCCGTAAATGCAAGTGCCAATCATCAGGGCGACGAATTGTTAGTTCAATACTCATAAGCCTTTTTCCCTCTTTTAGGATAATGCGGTGTAAGCCTCAAAAGGTGTATCATTCACAGAGCCCGTTAGCTCAGAGATATGTTTTATGCCATGATTTGCACACCAAATTTCAAGTTCATCGATTATGGTTATCATGGTACTTGGATTAACGAATGTTGCTGTGCCAACCTGAACCGCGGTCGCGCCTGCCATCATGTATTCAATCGTATCATGGGTATTGGAAATACCGCCGCAGCCAATAATGGGAATATTGACGTTTTTGAAACATTGATAAGTCATTCTTAATAATACCGGTTTGATTGATGGCCCTGAAAGCCCCCCTAATATATTCCCTAAATTTGGACGACGAGTTTGAATATCGATAGACATTCCGAGCAGCGTATTACCAACCACTAATGCGTCGCAACCTTCTGCTTCAGCCGCTTGTGCTACGCTGATTATGTCTGATGTGTTTGGGGTCAATTTTGCCCATAACGGTAAAGTTGTTGCATTACGCAAGGCTTTAATGACTTGCGCTGTCGTCTCTGGCGCAATGGCGAAAGCTTTTCCGTTAGCTTCAATATTTGGGCATGAAATATTGGCCTCAATACCTGCAATCCCCGGAACTCGATGCAAACTTTCCGCTAAGATCGCAAATTCGGCGGCGGTATTGGCAGAAATACTCGCTATTAGTGGTGGTTGATATTGAGTATAGAACGGTACGGTATTTTCAATATAATCTTCCAACCCTTTACTCGGAATACCGATAGCATTCAACATTGCGCTATCGAGTTCACAAATTCGTGGGATTGGGTTTCCTGCTCTTTTTTCTTTAGTGAACGTTTTAGTAACAAAGGCTCCTAACCTATTAAAGTCAATCACTTCAGCTAATCCGTCAGCAAATGTTCCAGAGGCTGGCATGATGGGATTTTGTAATTTAAGCCCTTTAATATTGACCGACAAATCAATCATAATACGACCTCTTTTATTTGAAAAACAGGACCGTCATAACATACCCGCTTACTTACTTGCGGTTGTTTTTCACCCACTTTTATAGGTCTTACGCAGCAATAACACATACCGATACCGCAAGCCATATGCTGTTCTAGCGCGACCTCTCCATCACAATCAAAGGTTATTGCTAATTGTTGTAATAACTTTGACAATCTAACGGAACCGCATGTATATATTGAGTCAATTTTATTTTTTTGATTGATTTCTTCTATTAATGCCTTGACCTTGTCAACCTCACTGGAGCCATCATCATCCGTGACTTCGAACACGGTCGCATTTACATCATGAAAACGGTGTTGGGACATCAAGCGGCCTGAATCCTGTGCACTTAGTATCGCGGTTACTTGAATATTCATACTAGATGCATGCTCAGCTAAAGGCGCTAATGTGGCCAGTCCCACGCCACGACCTACTACTAATATATGGCGATAGTGCGATTTTAAAGAGAATCCCTTCCCTAATGGGCCTAGGAAACTTAAGTCCTCTCCCGCTTTTAATGTTGCAAGGCCTCGCGTTCCTGCGCCTGTCACTTTGTATAAAAATTCGACTCTGTGAGTATTTTTATCCGCATGGTATGTGCTCATTGGACGACGAAAAAATGGTTTGTCAGTACCAACTTGTGGGCAAGATAAATTAAAGAATTGTCCCGGTTGAACTTTTGACGCTATTGGGCCTACGTCAACAACAATATGTTTATAATTATCATTAACCCATTGGTTGCTGATTACTTTTGACTTACCGTCTACTGCAGCCATAATGAAAACCTCATAAAATTACTTTAAAGAAACGCCTTTGCTCTCTTTTATTAAGAATACTGTTGCAATAATGTCGATGACATAAATTGACGCGAGTAAGGCTATTGCATAGGTGAAAGAATAAGTTGTCGCAAGTAAACCGACGATAAGTGGTCCTGTCGCGCCAACACCGCGGCCAATATTGAATAAAATATTTTGCGCAGTTGCGCGAATTTCAGTTGGGTAGTTTTCAGAAATAAGTACACCGAATCCAGCTAACATGCCATTAACGAATAACCCCATTAAAGCGCCAGCAAACAGTAATATTGTAGGGTCTGTTAATTGGGTGTACACCAGAACCATAACAAAAGCGCCCAGTTGATAGGTAATGAAAATGGGTTTACGGCCAAATCGGTCAGACAATCGACCAAATAGCCAAATGCCTATTCCCATGCCGATAATCGTTACGGCCGTCCACACACTTGATTTACTTAATGAGAAACCTAAGTTGTTCGCCATGAATGTGGGGAGCCAGATCATCAGCCCGTAATAACCAAAATTTTGCACGGAGGTCAAAATGACAATGCCAATTGTCGTTTTTGTGGTTGCTTTATCGGCAAATAAAAGCTTTAACGAAAATTTGTTTTTGACTGATTGGCTTCTTTTGGCTTTAAGAAAAATCTCGGGCTCGCGTAAGCGGCTGCGCATGATAAAAGCAATAACCGCAGGAACGAGTCCAACTAAAAACATCCCTTTCCAGCCAATCAACGGAATTAATAATGGTGGTAAAATGGCGGCCATTAACACACCAGATTGCCAACCTAGCCCAACATAAGATGAGGCTCTAGCTCGTTTTTTCGCAGGCCAAGCTTCGGCAACTAATGTCATGCCTATTCCAAACTCGCCCCCCATTGCGAAGCCAACAAAAAATCGGTAGATCAATAAGTCTGTGTAACCAACTGAAAAATAACACAGTGTAGTAAATACCATATACAGTGCTATTCCCCATTTTAGGGCAAATACACGACCATATTTATCACTGATGATGCCAAAAGAAACACCTCCTGCAACCGTCCCCAGTAATGACCAGCTCACCAGTGCCCCTGCTTCTGTCGGAGTGACTGACAGTGCTACAGTAATTGCAGATATCAAAAAGCCAATCATCAATAAGTCAAAACCTTCAACCATATAACCTGTTATTGATGTGCCTACGGTCTTTAGTTGATAATTTCTCGATTCTCCCTCCTCAGATGGTGTGGCTGAAGGTGAACTCACATTCAGTATGGGGGCGGAATTTTTCATACAATTATCCTTATATTACTCAATAAGATAGAGTTGAGCTCACAACGTTATATTGCGATTAATTTGTTGTTTTTGTGTATTAATTTAAAAATATATTGGTTTAAAGTTTAATTAACATTATTGAAATATATTCTTTTCTTTGATTACAAATTTAACAGATTGAAGAAAGAGAATTTGTTTTGTAAAATAAGAATAAATTCACATAACAGATAATTATGAAGAATAATCCTATTAACTACATATCTATCGGTAATCGCCTTCGAGCCTATCGTATAGCTGAATCCTTAAGGGCAGAGCAAGTTGCCGAAAATTTGGGAATTTCTAGAGCCGCCGTTTATCGTTTAGAAAAAGGCGAAATTGTAAAAATAGAAACCCTTGAAAAACTTGCTGATTTACTTAACACTTCCCTTTCAAGTTTATTAGGAGTCAGCTCTGAGTATTATTCAAATGCTGATGGTTTTTTTGAACGAATGCGTCAACTAGAAGACTCGTCAGAGAAAATCTATGCGCACTTTGAGCCATTCTCATATCTATTAACATCTAAAAATTACGATACGTATCTTGCAAAAATGCTAATGGATTCTGCACCTAAAGGCTTATTATCAGAAAAGCAACGTTCGACTCTTTCAATTTTAGAAGAGCGTAAAAATACTATTAATAGTCGGCCCCCAAGATTATTTAATCTTATTAGCCTTCAATCTATTCAACGAATATTACATACGGGCTTAGTTGGATCTTTAAATTTACCGCCAAGTACAAAAATAGACCGTATATTACAAGCTCGAAATGAATTAATTCATTTAATTAATATTATCGAAGGAAAACAACATCTGGCAAATATTGCTATTTCAATAAAAACTATTCCATCTTTAACATTTCAAATATTTTATAACCAACAGGGTGCTTCATCTTTAGCCGTTAGTCCCTTTAGACTAGGTGAGTTTCCTAATATTACTAATGGCATAGCCTCTGTCACTAATTCGGAAGAAGCAATTTCGCGCTATAGACATCTGTTTGATAATCTTTGGGAACATGCAGCCAAAGGTGAAGATGCCATTAATTTACTAAAAAGAACACTTGATGATTATTAATCTATTTTTTATTTCGCCAATGAATAAAGTGTTTCCTTTAATAAATCTGCTGCAATAATAATATCATTAAAATCGGTAAACTCATCGGGGTGATGACTAATCCCATCTTTTGACGGCGTAAAAATCATTGCTGTAGGAAATTTTTTAGCCATATTCATCGAGTCATGACCAGCACCACTTATCATTTTCAAATGGTTAATTTTTTTATCTAAGCAAATTTGTTCGATGACCTGACAAATATCTTGATTAAGCTTAACTGGCTGCTCAGATGATATTTCTCGAATTTTTATTTCAACGTTATTATCTTGTTGTGATTTTATTATCGAACGGTGCAAACTTTCAGCTACTCTATTAATTGAATCCGTCTCAATGCCGCGAATGTCGACTAAAAATTTCACTTCGCCAGGGATGACATTCATTGAGTTAGGGTAAACATTTAATTTACCAATTGTACCGACAGTCCCCCAGTGTGCTTCTTTACACGCAGCTCGATTTAGGTCGTCGATAATTGCTGCACTTGCTACCAAAGCGTCATGGCGTTGATACATGGGGGTCGCACCTGAGTGATCTGCATGACCATTAACCTCGATATTATAACGTGTTGGGGCGGCAATACCGTTAACAATTCCAACTGTTTTTTTCTCTAGTTCAAGGCGTTTACCTTGTTCAATATGGAGTTCAACGAATGCACTAAAATAATTATCAGGTAATTCACATTCTTCTATTTTATTGCTTTGATAACCTGCTTTGTCGATAACATCAAAAAAATTGTCCCCCTCATCGTCACAATTTAGCACCCATTTCTCTTTGTCTACTTCACCCAGTAACACTTTGCTTCCAATACAAGAAAAACCAAATCGGCTCGATTCTTCTGCTCGAAAAATAATTAATTCTAAGTCGTGGGTGAGCTGCTGTGGTTTAAATTGCATTAAGGCATAAAACCCTGCCAAGACACCTAACGCACCGTCGTAAGCTCCTCCGTTTGGTACTGTATCTAGGTGGGAGCCCGTTCCCACGGCAGGTAAGTCAGAACACTTTCCGGGTAAACGACAAAATACATTTCCAACCGCATCTTGGCGTACCGAAAAACCTGCTTCTTTCATTATTTCAACCATATAACTATGTGCGCTTTGGTCTTCTTTTGAATATGCTAGTCTTGTAATGCCTTTTTCATCTGGTCGTGCAGAAAAGCTTTTTAATTTTTCAAATACACTTTTCATATCTTGCATAGAGAAGTTTTGTCTATCCATGTGTACCTCATTTTCTATAAATACTGCCATAAATTCAGTCTAAAAAATGATACTCAACAGGTAAAGAACAATAAAAAAACATATTAAGAACTAGTTTTTTACATTTTACTGATTTAAATGAAGCCTAAATTGACTAAAAAAACCACTCAAATCTAAAAAATGATACTGTTGAAATAAAAAAATAAAACAGCTGGAAAATTGATCTGTTTTTAAATCACTATCTTGTTTCTACCTGTTAAGACTCAACAAGTCAAATATGTCTGTTTAGCAATTTAATATTCTATGATGTTTATCACAATAACTTAGGTTGTTATATTTTTTGTATGAATGCTATTGTTAACTTTAGGCTGGTATAAATGCTTTAATGGTGACGAAAAATTTTCTTTTTAGATTTTTTGAAGCATATTGTCAGCCAATCAATTAAAAAATTCATTGAAAGTGACTTATTGATTAGGTTTATCAATAACACCAATAATATCGACTTGTACATTTCGTATATCTGCCTTTCCTTTGTCGTCAACTGCACGTATTTGATATTGTCCACTAACGGTAGGTTTCCATTCAATTGTTTGTTTACTTGTACTGCTGCCGATATAAGCATCATTCACAAACCAGTAGACAACACTGCTATTATTATCTGTTGTTGCATTCAAAACGATCGATGTCGTCGTGGCTTCTGTTCGTCTAAAGGTATATGTAGTATTACTCAATGGTGAAATAATTTTGGGTGGTAAGCCTGTAATTGCCGATTCACCATTTAGACAATGGGCCGTAGATGGTGGCTTTTTTTTACTTAATCCGGCGAGCTCAAATACTTTTGCTAGATCTGATGGCCAATATTCGAAGATTTCAATATTTACGTCGCTTTTATTGTAGGGCGGACAGACAACCTCACCTGTGATTTTATCAATGGCAACGGGTCGATAAATTGTATCGATTTTAATAGGTGATTTACCTGGTATAAACCAAGTTTTTCCTCGACGTTGACACCAAGGTGATGGTAGGTTGCCACTCGCTAAACACACATCTTCTTGCTTGAGGTTTTGAGGTTGTTCAAAGGACGGTTCTTTCAGATTGGGATATTCCGCTATAATATTATCAATGATATTAAAAAATAGGGGGGCAGCTGCTTCAGCACCAATGAATGCGCTATTGCCTTTGTTATCAAAATTTCCTAGCCAGACAATTAAAACATAGTTTCCAAAAATACCACTGCTCCACGCATCACGAAATCCCCAAGATGTCCCTGTTTTCCAATAAACAGGTAATGCCATCGATTTTTGCGCTAAGGTAGAACCCGGCCTTCGGTGTTGCGCTAGCATATCTAATGTTATAAAGCTGGCCTCTTCACTTAATAGACGAATGGGCTTTTCTATAGGCGTTGATTGATCAAAACGTAGGGAACGAAGCTCCCCCCTGTTAGCTAAAATTCCATATAATTTTGCCAGCTCTTGCGCAGTGATTTCTCCTCCTCCAAGTACCAATGACAGTCCATAATGGCTTTCACTTGCCATATTGTTTACACCACTAGCTTGCAAAAATTGGTATAAATTAGGTGATTTTAATTGAGATGAGATTTCTACCGCTGGAATATTTCGGCTATAATTCAAAGCATTAGTTGCAGAAATAGGGCCTAAGAATCGTAAATCAAAGTTTTCGGGGTGATAGTTACCAAAGCTGGTAGAAACATCTTTTAAAATGGTCAGTGGATGCAAAATCCCTTGATCTATGCCGAGTGCATAAATAAAAGGTTTTAAAGTAGAGCCTGGCGAGCGTTTTGCATTTGTTCCATTGTTCTGCCCTAGTATCCTTGCATTATAATAGTCTGAGGAGCCTACTAGCGCGCGAATGCCCATATCTTGGGTATCAACCAATAATACCGCCGCATTATGTAAACCAATATGCTGATGTCGTTCAATAAATGCATCCACTTGCCTTTCGACGAGTCGTTGCAGATCGGCATCAATAGTTGTTGTAATAACCTGTGATTTATCAGTGTTATATCGATTACTTTGTATTAATTGTTCAATGAAATGAGGAGCGATATAAGGCATTTTTTCTGGTTGGCGTAAAACCAACGGTAACTCAAATAAAGCAGCTAGAGCCCTATCTTGAGGATGTTCCTCCAACCAATGATGGAAAAGACGATTACGTGCCTGAGTAAGCGTTGGGCTAATTTCATGTGTATTAGGCTCAATTCTGTAACTGGGGGATTGAGGCAATACCGCTAAAGTTAAAGCTTCAGGTAATGTTAGGTCAATCGGCTTTTTATTAAAGTAGATGAGGCTTGCCGCGCCGATACTTTCGATATTACGGCCATAAGGGGCATAGTTAAAATAAGCCTCCAAAATGTCCTTTTTGGAATAACTTAACTCTAGTTGTATAGCACGAAGGATTTGCAGAGATTTGCCTTTAATCGTTCGAGTATTTAGTTGCCAGCGCATACGTGCTAGCTGCATCGTCAGTGTTGAACCACCTTGTAGGCGTTGGCCAAATACATAACTGACAAAGAATCCCCGCCCTAAACTATAAGGGTTGAATCCGGGATGGTAGTAAAAAAAACGGTCTTCATAGCGCATTACTCCATCAACGACTAGCGGAGAAATATCGTCAAGTTTTGTCCAGAGTCGATAGCGGTCATCATTGGCTAGTGTTAATCGCATTAATTGACCATTTTTATCATAATAAACGGTAGATAAAGGCAGTCCCTCATTCAAAGAAGGGTGTGGCCAAAGACGAAAACACAAGCAAAATAATGCAAACAAAAAAAATAACATTAAGATATTTTGAATAAGGCGTTTGCTTCTCACTATTTTTGGGGAGTAAGAAGCATCGCCTTTTAAGCCGGATTGATTCATCGGTTATTTATCAAAATTTATTATTTATCATTATCCATAGCGGATTTACTGGTGCTATCGGGTAACGTTACAGTCAGTGAACCGTTACTTACTGCTAATGCTTGAACTTTACGATCATACATAGCTTCACCATATGCAGCTGGGATAGCGTAAACACCTGTATTAGTAGCTTTTATTTCATAAACATACTCTTGGACATTACTTTTTGCTCGGCCATAGAGAATAATTCTATCTTCCCGAACATCGCTATAGTCGGTATACCAAATACTCCCCTGTGCCGGTTTAGGTGAAGGCCATTTAGCCTTACCATTGTTGGTGTTGAGTGGCTGTTGAACGATTTCAAAACCCCCCGGCAATAAATCAACCACGACAATATCATTTACGCCTTCTTTACTATTTGCACGAACTTTAATATGAACATACAGTTTTTCACCTAAAGTTACTGTATTAACCACTTGACCTTTTTTATTAATATACTCACGAGTGATTTCGAGTCCTTGAGAAATAGATTGCGTAGGAGGCGTATTATCAAAGCCTGCTTGAGTCACTACATACCAAGCTGGATTATCCGTAGGATTGTTTAACGTAATTGCTTGAGTTTCTGCTGGAAATTGACCGAAAGCCGTCGCATTTTCCATTGTTGAAATTAAACTCATTGGATTATTTTTCGTTTTAATATTGATTGTCAACTTGCCTTTGTCACTCGAAGCGCGTTGGATCTGTTTAGTATAATATTCCAGCGCCAAAATACTCATGGCTGATGAGTGTGTTGTATAGCGTTGATCTTTCATTTTCAACACCATATTCTCAAGCAACTGAGGTGGGATTTGTTCCGCTTTTTCTGGGAAATGGCGGACGATTAAATATAAGCGGATACTATCTTGCACTAATGGGTCTAAGAAATTTTGGCTCCACCAGGCTTTATCATATGCATGACTTAAATCATCCCAAGTAGGTTTTAATAATGTCTCAGCTTGGCTATCCATTTTTAGCATTTTATATGAAGCAGCTAAATATAAAGCACCAATATCATTTTTCCAACTATCGGCATAATGAGTCTGCATACGAGTCTGAATGTCAGACAACATATTCGTCGTCACTACCCCTTGACGGGTTAGCAAATAAGTTGCAAATGCTCGATACCTCAGTTCATGCAGATTATTATATGTCGTATTAGCCGCTAATTTTTTCAAATAACCATTAGCTGTTGTTAATAAAGTCCTAGAAACAGGGTAGTTAGCCTCTTTAGCTTCTAATAAAAATTGAACTACATATAAAGTGACATACGGATCTGCATTTGGTGTGGCGCGCCAATCACCAATCATGCCTTGCCCATTTTGGCGGGTTAATAAGGTTGTAAGTGTTTGATCAATTTGTTGGTTTATCTGACTTTGAGTCAATCTATTTTTCATTTCAGGATTATTATGCTGAAATAATAATGGTATTGCCTGACTTGTGATTTGTTCTGAGCAATTATAAGGGTAATCTGCAAGGTATTGAGATAGCCCATTACTTAACACTAACGGTGAATACGAAACGCTAGCATTTCGTACTGCATAATGATCAAACATTTGACGAATGTCACTGAGAGTTTGTTGTTTTCCCTCCATTCGGCCAATGGCTGAACTGCTTCGATATGCAGCTGCGGGACGAATTGATAAATTAACTGTACGAGTTGTCGATTTATCCCCTGATTTTACCATAAAAGTTATTGGGGCATTTCCTAACGTTGCGTTAGCTTTCAATTTAAAGGTTACGACCCCTTCTTGTTTTTCTCTTAACGATATTTGCTGTACATGTTTCTCAATAACCTCTAAGGACGCCTCTGTCGATAGCGTTGCATCAATTAATGATTTTTCACCATTCAAATTGGCAAGGTTATTCGAAATACCTAGTGTGACATCAAATATGTCTCCCGGAGAGACCGTCGTTGGAATATTGGGGCTTAATACGAAATCATCGCGAACGACTGTTGATGATTGAGTATGTCCAATACGGTTTTGTGTAACAGTAACAGCCATAACTCTAATTTTGCCATTAAAATAGTTGGGAACCTTATATTCAAAAGTTGCTTCACCGTTTACATCCGTAATACCAGACCAATAAGCAACGGGTTCATCTTTTTTACGTTTGAATGGATTTAAATGCAATTCAACGTCTTCTCCTGCATCACCTCCTGGAGCAGATTTTTGATTTAGTTTATTAAATTCAGGCAAAATTAAATCTAAAATTTGCATACTTTGCACTTCAAGTGAACGCTTACGGAAGAAATAATCGAGTGGATCTTTAAATTGGTAATTAGCAACTTGCAAAATCCCCTCATCAACCGCAAAAATAGCCACTTTCTGTTGTTTATCCGTATTAACTTTAATGGCCAAAGTTTCACCTGGTTTAATAATTTCAGGGACATCAAGCTTAACGTTGGCTTGGAATGCGGAATGATTCACGTTGAATGGCTTAATACCAAAACTAAGTGGGCTCATTAATATTTCATCAGAGTTAATATCTCGAATAAATTGCACATTAACATAGCCATTTCCTGTTAATTGCTCAGGAACACGAATTTTTTGTACTGAATTAGTTGTCGAAGCTTTAAACCATGTCCAGTGGTATACTTTGTCTCGTTCAATAGTAATAATTCCACTGCCTGCATATGGTGCATTAATTGATATTTCAATATCCTCACCGGGTTTATAGGTATCTTTATTTAATGTCAGCTTCAATTCTGCGTTACGATCTAACGAGCGAGTTATATTTGCGTTGCCAGCAATAGAATAATGAACTCGGTTTAGTATATTTCCATCTGCGTTTTTCACTAACAAAATATAGTTGCCTGGCATTTGAGTATTGAGAACATATTCATTGCCTGCTTGATCGATATTTAATGATGTTTTACTAACAAGTGTTTCTTTTAATTTCGATTGGTATTTAAAAACACCAGAATTTTGGCGAGTTAGCACAGAAATATATTTTTGTTCTAGGATCTCAAGGGATAATCCTTGCTGTGCAATTTGATTTAGCGTTGGATCAATCGCAATAACATGCAATTTTCTTAGTGCATTCTGGTTAATATAGTTTAATGAACCATCTGCTTTTATTCCAACTAAATAATCATGAGGAGAGACTAAAACTCTCGCTGTTGCCATGACTGAACGGCCGCTTCCAGCCTCAAATGCTTCTGAAAATAACTGCATTTGATAGGTTGCACCATCATAGGATTTTAATCCTAGATCAATGGTTGCTTTACCGTTTTCGTCGGTTTCCCTTGCTTCTAAATCCATTTCAAAATTATTCTGATTACGACGGCTCTGGTTGAACATGTAATTTTTATACTGAGAAAAACTAGGATAAACCGGACGTAAAGTCAGTTTGGACATCACTCGTCTATCTTGAGCAGGGGTACCAAAGAGATTTTGTACATCAATTTGTGCTTTTAATTCATCGGGTTTTACCCAACCATGCGACCTATCTGGTGTTAAATTAATCGCAACTTTCATCGTATCAGGTTCAAATTCTTTCACTGTAATCGTAGTGCTACCTAACAGACTATCATTTGAATCATCTTTACTCACCAAGTAAAGATTAATGTTCCAATCCCCCGTAGGTGCGTTTTCGGAAGTTGTATAACTTAATTCATTAAAACCAAAATCATTTAATTGGATTGATTTAGATAGCATTAAGGTATTACGTGGGTCACGCACTTCAATACGTAACGGAATTCCCGCAGTGGAGGTTTTCCAATCATGTGTACGAGTTATTAGACCAATATTAAAACGATCTCCAGGGCGATAAACACCTCGGTCAGAAAATAGATAGCTATCTAAAGTTCTAGGATCAAGAGGCGTTTCGTCTCCATATATATCAAAACGTGAGAGATCTAATCGTCTATCATAATTAGCACTTGTTGGTAAAAATGAAACATCTCCCTCTTTTTCTACTAAAAACATTACTGCTGTTTGTTCATTACGAAAATCATTTAAGGGAGAGAATGCAACATGACCACCTGCATCTGTAATTTGGCTTAATAAAGTTGTTCCATTTTTGGCTATTACAGAAACTTTAGCTCCAGTAACCGGTTCTCCGGTATAAATAGATTGAACGAATACATCACGAGAACCATCTATCGATGTTTTAGCAATAATCCCTAAATCTGTCACAACGACAAATCGGGAATCGCCATAATCGCTTTCACTCTCATAATCTTCGTTATTTTCAGGAGCCCATTCACGCAGTGTCAACAAGAATATACCGTGTTTGCTGTTTGGGTTTTTACTTAAATATTGACTTAAATCTATACCTTTATATTGAATTTCACCCTCATTATTTTTATTTAATGTTGTCTGATATTTAAAGTGTTCAGTGAAGTATTCATCATTTAAGCGATTAAAATTTATAGAAGTAAATTTTTTTTCTTTAAAAGAAACTACATGATGTAATTGATTGGGAATAACACGTTTTATATCTAACTGTAACCCCGCTAAATTACGACTCGCCACCGTGATGTGTTTCTCTCCTTTCATTGAAAGCAAGGAGCCTTCTGATATAAAATTTAATAAGATAGGGTAGTCAGGTACGCGGACAATTTTTAAGTAGTCATTTTTTAAATGATAACCACCAACGGAAGCGATCCCTGCGGGGATTTGTACGAGTAGAAAACGATTTGCTGGCGCTTTATATGTAAAGCTAAATAAAGATTGCATTTCGCTTTCATTATCATTCATTTTTATGGTCAGTTCTTCTGATTTATCTAATATTTTGTCGCTAATATCATCCATAGTCCAATTATAAGGGATGTTTTTACGATTTTTTTCTTCAGGATTAATAACGGGAAGTAACCTAACTTTTATACCAGAAAGTTCTTTTTCATTAATTTTATCGTTTAAAGAGATCAACAACGCACGAGAGTCTTTACCTTCCGCCGTTTTTACCAGCTTACTGTCAACGCTTGTGATTTTTAAGTTGTATATACTCGGAATAACGACTTTAAATTCTTTTATTTCTGCTGTGCTATTTGCTGAAACAGTTGATTGAATTCCTTTATTAATAGTGAGAATTGCTTCGCCAGCAATATTCTTTGGCTCTAATAACTCGGAGTGAACCCATGCAGTCAATTTTTTATCATCATAATTAACGGTATATTTTAATTTTTTATTATCTGCATAACGAATATTTAGGTTTTTTTCAAAACTCTGTACATTGATTGGCGCATTAAATGCTAATGTATATATGACGTGCTTTTTAAGGGGATCTTGAGGATCTTGATAAAACTCCTTTTGATTTAAACGGTAACTAAAATCTGGAGTTTTAACATGATAACGTTTTTTATTTACGGTAACTTGAGGTGCTAATAGTTCTTCATCATTTATTTCAATCAAGAATTCTTTACCCATTGGCAATGCTTTTTGGGCCGTAAATGTTAATATCCGATCATTACGCCATACCCACTTCCCTTCAATTGCGGGAGTTATTTTTAGGCCGTTGGTAGTTACTTTTCCAATCATTTCTATTGGAGCGGAAGGCCTAGAAAAAACCAAAGAAATAGTTTGTGAGGGCTGAGTCTCTTTTTTATAATCAATGGCTCTTGGCTCGACGACTCGAATTGTCGCGTTTTGTACTACGATTGGCGCGACTTCAATAGGTTTTGCTCTGTTTAAATAGCTATGATATCCATAATAGCTTCCCCATGACACGGCTATTATACCGATGAGAAAACACAATATACTTTTGGGATATTCAACACATCCGTTTTCTAGTCTTTTTAATTGATTCGCAGTAAAAACTACCCAAGTTGGTGTAGTCCATTGAATATTTCCTACGATAGGGCGCAATATAAAACCAATTAAACGCAAAATTAATACAAAGATCCTACCAATAACGCGAATTAGTAAAAAAGGTTGACGAAGCAAAAAACGTAAAATATCCATAATATACCGTCCTTTAGACCCCAAATTATTCAGACTAGCCACGTTACTCAGATCAAAATGACTTTAAAAATACTAAAAAGCCATCAATAAACTGTCGCTACACACAAATTGAGTTTAATTTTATGAGCGATAAAATATAATATCATTTGAATAATATGTTTTATTATTTTAAGAATTTTCTTTAAGTATATAAATTATGGTGTTTTTACTTAGTTTATATGACGGTGCAATAAAGCGATAAAGTTGCATCTTAGTCAATGAGCTAAATGTTAAACTTGTTAATAAAACGGTAAGAAAGAAGTATTTATTGAGGCTAGATGATTATCGTGCCACATAACATTTATTGAAAATTAAAATGCGCAGGGAGAGAATAAAAGAGGCGAGGGTTAATTATTCTGCGCGAGAATAGCTGCGCGGTAAAACCCATAATAAAATAAGTGATAAAAAATATCTGGAAACATAGGATCAATGCACTATCTGATTATCATTCTTAATTGCTAACACAAGTAAGGCCATATCTCAATTTGATATAGCCTTGAGCGTCTGTTTTCGCTTTACCAAGCGTAATCAAAGGTGACAGTGCCTGTTCTTCCTATACCATAGAAACAGGCATCACTCATTCCACAGGATGAAACATAATGTTTATCCATTAAATTATTAACGTTTAATTGTATCGTAGCGCCTTTTAAAGAAGGAGATACATGAGCAAGATCATAACCAATCATTGCATCATACAGTGTGACTCCGGGGACAGAAAACCCATTATCAGCACCAGCCTTACTCGACCCAATATATCTCACTCCAGCCCCTGCTTTAAATCCATCTAGCATCCCTGTATTTTCTTGATATTGGCCCCATACTGACATCATATTTTTAGGAATACGGGGAAATTGTTTACCTTTTTCAGCACTATTTGCTGTTTCAAGTACTTTAGTTTTTGTGTAGGAATATGCTCCAGTCATTGCAAATTTATCGGTTAATTTACTATTTATCTGGGCTTCGATCCCTTTGCTTTCTCCCTTGCCGATAAGTGTCATATAGCCTAATTCAGAGTCGTATTTAGGAATGTTTTTTTGCTCAATATGATATAGCGATAAAGTAGCAAGCGTATTTTGGTCTGGGGTCAGATATTTAATTCCGACTTCCGTTTGTTTTGCTGTTTTAGGATCAAACGGCTTACTCTCAGGTTTTCGATTGGTCGCAAGGTTGGGTTCAAAAGACGTACTATAACTAATATAAGGGGATATACCATTATCAAACGAATATAATAAACCTATTAAACCCGTTAATTTTCCATCATTTTGTTGCGATTGGTTGTTGATTGTTCTGTCTGTTGTTCTTACTTTGACCCAGTCATAACGTGTGCTAGCTAATAAATTCCAGTTATTCCACTCAACTTGATCTTGAATATAAATACCAATTTGATTGCTTTTTTGTAATTGGTCAGTGGATAGTGTTTGCTTGGAAGTATCTATTGGCTGATATTGAGGGTTACGCCAGTCAATATCATAATTGCCGCTTCTATCACGCCAAAACTGTTTATCCTCTTTAGTCCATTTATAATCGATACCTGCTAATAGTGTTTGAGAAACCCCCTTACTGTCGATGTAAAAATTTAAGTGGGTATCAACGCCAAATGTATTGAGTTTTGTTTTTTCATGTTGAGCCATGCGCTTTAACACATAAGGGTAGTTTTTGGCGTTATCAGCTAAAGTGTTAAACACGAGGTAATTATATTTTTCATCGATTTCGGCGTAGCGTGCCTTTTGTACTAACGAAATTCTATCACTGAAATTGTGCTCAAATTCATATCCAATACTGCGCTGTTTTTGTTTGGAAACATTATAGTCGGGATTACTTATATTAAAGTCTTGCGGAATTTTTCCTTCAGGTGTTGATTCAAGAGTTCCCAATTTTGGCAGGAAATTTCGATAACCATTTTTCGGTGCATTTTGTAAATAAGTCAGAAGAGTAAAAGAAGTGTTCTCATTAAGAAATGTTATTGCTGGAGCGATGGCATATTTTTCTTCTTCGTAGTCCCGTACTTGAGTATCTTTCTTTTTAGCCAAGCCATTTAAACGATAGAGTACATTGCCATCATCCGTTAATTTACCCCCTAAATCAAAAAAGCCTTCTGTTTTATTTCGATTACCTGCTCGTAACTGAATTTTATTAATACGCTGCGTAGTTGGTTTTTTACTTGTCATAGCAATAACCCCACCAGGGCTTATTTGCCCGTATTGAACAGAGGCAGGTCCTTTGATCATTTCAATTCTATCCAAAAACCAAGGCTCGGTTGTCCCCATAGATGAGGATGCATTTCCTCCGAAAGAAATACCATCAAGAACTTTATTTGCATAATCAAAACCGCGGCTGAATACTTCATCATTACGATTTGAATCACCACGATATTCAGTTACCACTCCAGGTGTATACCTGAGCGCATCAACAACAGTTTCGGCGGCTCTGTTTTCTATCTGAGTTTTGGTCACCACATTCACTGTCTGTGGTAGTTTTAATATCTCAGTATCATTTTTGGTTGCAGACGATGTCGTTATTGCAGTGTATGGATCTTTGGAATTTGGCGCAGTGATAACCAAAACATCAGCTGCGGAAGCAAGTGGTGACACGATTAATAGTGGTAAAACTAATAATTTATTTTTTTTAAACATGATAATACCTGTTCATCCCTATTTTTAGTGTAGTCTTTTTAAGAGAGTGTGAAAAACTAAGCGCATACGGTTGTTTGCTAACCCTATTTTTTGATTTTTCAGGGGGTTCAAGAAGATAAATTTCCTTTTGCTGTTAATGCTTATATCTTCGAGACTGTCGCTATTGCGGCATAAATAAACCTGAATTAAATCAAAATCATCTATAGTAGTAGATGTAATAAAACAAAATCATATAGTTATGTTATTGGCATATTTTTCCGTTCGACTATTTTGAACATCTAAAGTTAACATTTTATATGATAATGATAATCAATCAATATATTGTGTAGCAAAGTTAAACAATTAATTTTAAATTTAGGAATGCCAGCTCTTTGAAAAGTTAGGGTTAATTCAGGCTGTATTGATGGCTTTACAGGCCAAATGATCTCAACCATCCTATTTGAGAATGTTAAAGTACATGCAGATTCTTTTTTGTCAGACTAGTCGTTTTTTGTTTACTACTTTAGTTGTGTTAGATGTATATCGTTAAGGGAAGGCTTATTTACGTTTGTGGGTTTCAGGTGATCATTTCTATATAGGTTGTTATAATCGCCGAAATATTGTCTTATACGTCAGTGTTGTTAAGCTTCAAGCTTTGTATATTAAGACGGATTAGATTGCGAAATATAGGCACATTGTTTAGGCGCTTAGTTGCTGTGAAAATATAAAAAGGAGGAGTCTAGTCGTGGAATATTTATTTTAGTGAGTTTTTATTTTCAGAATGTTTAAGATGATTTGGTAATAAAATATAATATTAAATATATTACAACATTAATTTAACAAAGAACATTAAATCACTATGCTATTAGTTCACAATCGATTCAGCTTAATGGCTATCATTATTGGTGCATTCAGTATTCTGGTCATACTGGTAAATCAAAGCCTTGAACGAGAATATGACCAATCAAAACCTAAATTAGAACAAGTTGTTCATAAAAAGGTAAGTGGAATAAAAAAAGCTGCAATGGATGCAATTAGAGGGAAAGAGTATCAGGCTCCTATCACTGATCCTGCCAGTGAACAACGAGAGGCTTTACTTAATAAAATTGAATTATCAAAACAAGTGAGTGTAGGGCTTGGCCTATTTGGCGTTTTTTTTGCTGCTATTTCATTTATCCGTCATGAAAATAAAAATTCAGGTCGAATAGCGTTAGCGTTAAATGGTAGCATTCTCACTTACTCTCTTTTATTGTATGCTGCGACGGGGTTGGCTAGCATTATCGCTATTTTAATCATCATTTGGTTAATTGGACATTTCTTTGATTTTTTTAGTATTTGTTAACTAAAATTATATGTTCTTAAGCCTCACATTAAATAATATGTAGTTAAGTGGCCAAA
Source organism: Providencia sp. Me31A (assembly GCF_050487165.1). Taxonomy (NCBI): domain Bacteria; kingdom Pseudomonadati; phylum Pseudomonadota; class Gammaproteobacteria; order Enterobacterales; family Morganellaceae; genus Providencia; species Providencia sp. Me31A. The sequence goes on along the minus strand of NZ_JBKQGZ010000029.1, from coordinate 22,900 downwards.
AGTTGATGGCGTCTAAGTCTACATATATACGATTATTTTTATGATTGCTTTTGTCTGGATGTAGAAGTTATACATCAAAAAAATGAATCATCTACATTTCACAGCAACGATTTTGTTTGTATTGATTATCAAACGCCTTATAATCCCTAACCTAAATAATCAAGTGTTATAGTTTAGAAAATATTAATTTATAACCTCTATTTAGTATTATGCATTAGATCTTACATATTTCTCTGATTTTATACCCTTTTATTATATTTAAGGAATATCCTATTAGAAAAATTTTATTTACGTTGGTTGTTCTTTGTTTTATTCCTGCCTGTTTCGTTTGGTAAAACAACGCAACAAAAAGAATTAAAATGTCGACAAGGACTTGGGTACAGTTGCTACACCGGAGGCGGTGACTATGAAAGAGGGAGATATTGTCAGGTAAGATTATAAAAAAGCCAAAGAGTTATATGAAATAGGGTGGAATATGGATGAGCTACATACTTGCACTCGATTAGCTAAAGAAGCGTTTGGACAAGCTTGCGATAAAAATAACAAATAAGGGTGTAAGGAGTACCGAATAATGAATGATGGGAGCGAGTGCTAGCGGCTATTAGGCTGAATGTGGTGAGTTAGGAAATAGGTTTAATAGTTTAACGGGTTAATTATGATGTTTTTGATTTCCTATCTTGCTAAATAATAACTGTTTCATATCATCATTACCATAAGATGTTATTTCTTCAACTTATAATCGCATTCACTGAGGTTACAAGTTAATAGAGAAATAAAAAAATATTTTCTGGTGTTAAAATAACGAAATGAAAATTAAGTATTTTCGCCGCAGAGTCGTGTAGCCAAAACATGCTCAAGTCATTTTCCTCAGAAGCCCACAGTTTATAAATGTTATTTTTATTATAACACACGTGGTACTGATTGAACTTTCATCTAATGGCCGGTTAGTAATAACGTAAGTATATAATTAATATTATATTTTAATCGTCTAGCCTTAACAATGAGACCTGCTATCCAATCTAAAGGAAAATTGAATCCGATACCAAGTTGTTATTGCCTTAGAATTTCAAGTACTAGCAATACTGCCTCGTGACCTCATGGGGGAATTCAGGGTTGTGTTAGCGACTCATAAACCGTGAAAGTAGTACCCCTTAACATGTCTAACATGAAAGGTTAGTATGCTGCCGCACTCTTTATGCTGGTTCTATCATACATTTCAAATGTATCTAAAGAGGAAATTTTTTTTGAATCATTCAAATTTATCTGCACCGTCATTTGTGTTTTTATGTAGTTGTATTTGCAATCATAACCAGACCAGCAATTTTTGCTTTTTTCTTCTTCAGTAGCGTATTTTTCGGTGTAGTAGTAGTAATATGTACCAATGGTATTGGGACGGTTAAATTGATATTGCCTTCCCCAATCATGATGAAATGAAATGGTCAATGCTTGTATGTCTATGTGAGTTAATTTATATCCTTCAAGAGCTGGAATTGAAATTGAAAATTCTGTTTCGAGGGGAGATTTGAATGGAATATCAACAACGCTTATTGCACGATAACCATTGATTAGACTGGGCTTTTCATACCAAAAGGTCACTTCGACATTTCTATTTAAATCACTGTTTTGGTTTGCCCACATTTTGTCTTTCGAAGTGATAATTAACGTTCCATAAGAGTCATATTGCTTTAACTCACTGATTTTTATATCCTCGGATTTATATTTTAAATCAATAAAAAAATCAGTGTATGGCTGGTTCATAAAGTCTTGCTTGTATTTTATTGTGATAAAAATGTGGACAGCAAGTAATGTAACTACAATAGCAGCAATGATTTTTTGTTTTATCGTTAAACTCACTCATAATCCCTATTCAGTTAAATGACATCATCATTGTGGCAGGCTAAACTTACTTGCCTGTAAAGTAAATGGTTAAGTCATTTATTATTGTTTGCTATGCCTCCATTACTAGGGTTTAAGGCTATATTTCAATATTGAGGTAAATAAAAGAATGAATACCAATAGAAGAAAGGCCTTCCATACACTTTACACTTTCGGTTAAAACTCTTGTAACGAGTGATGAGGGGGGAGTGACTTCAAGTGCAACTCTATAGCGATATTTATTTCTGAACATGATACGCCTATGTGTTGGCCTTAGGTAAGTTGTGAAAATGATACTCAATTTCAAAAAGAGTATTAGATGATGAGATTGAAAATATACTTACGATCAAATAAAAGATAAGTTTAATAAATAACGGAAATTATATAAAATCGGAGTAAGCGAGTTATCTTTCTTTATTGAGGATTAATAAATTAAAAGATCATTGTAATATGAAAATCTCATTTGAACTGAACAATAAATGCGTTTATATATGTTTTATTAAAAAAACATTTAATATAAATTTAATCAGTGATTAAAAAACAAAGAAAACACAGAGTTATAAAACTTTTAATAGTAAATAATCATGATGCAATTAACTAAGTATATTTTACATGATTTAAGTGTAATAACTTAATAATTATAATTATTTGGCTTGTATTTTTGTATATATACTTATTGTAGTGAAGTTTTTAATTTATTTTCCTTCTTATCATTTTGTTTGATAAGGTTATTTTGCTATAGTACATTAAATGAAATACAAATTTTAAATAAAACATTTTGTTTGAAATTAGTTTATGTATTATGATGAATATCTTCCAGATGATTAACGTTTTAAATATTTTCACAAATTAAAATTGAGTTTTAATTTTCAAAACATTAATAGAGAAACATTTGCTAACATTTGTTGGTATTTAAATGATCCTTTATTGGTTTTATTTAATAAACAAATCTATGCGAATTCTACTCTTTAATTAGAGGAACATATAATGAAAAAACTATTATTAACCGCTATGATTGCAACAAGCTGTTTCTCCCTAAACTCATTAGCTGCAACAGATACAGTTGGTGGTGGGCAGGTCAATTTCTTCGGAAAGGTCACTGATATTTCGTGTACTATCTCCGTTGACGGGCAAGGCAGTAATGCAAGTGTATATTTAGCCCCTGTTTCAATTAAAGAAGTGACAGCAGCTGCGGCTCATACTTATTTAAAACCAAAGTCGTTTGTTATTGATGTGACAAACTGTAAGCAAACAGCTAAGGTAGGGGATGAAAACACTGATACTGCTTTAATGATGAGCCGGATAGGTGTGTATTGGGATGGTGGTAATATATTACAAAACCCACCAGCTGGTGCTGAAGGGTATTTAGCGAATACAGAATCAACGGGCGCTCAAAATATTCAACTTGTTTTAGCAACAAAAGATGCAGCTTCTTTAACTGGCACTAAAATCATTCCAGGTGACCCAAGCCAGCCAAAAGTCACTAGCGATTTAACATCTATTAAAGATGGTGCAAGATTTACATATTTTATTGGATATGCAACTCCAACACCATCAGATGTTTCTACAGGTTTGGTTAATAGCTATGCAACCTATGAGATAACGTATCAGTAATGTTGACATTATTAGTGTTTCTGGCGGTAGTTTCCACTACCGCCTTTAAAAGAGGTGAATATTAAACTTCTAAGTATATTTAATGTATTACTATTTTTTATTTGTTATTTTTTATGAGTTAATAACTTTATTGTTGATGGAGCACGATGTGTTTACTCTAAAAATGACAAAGAAATTACTATTTAATTAAATAGCCCATGACTAGCTCTGATTTGCCTTAATGAAGGCACCCCAAAAAATTCCCCTGAGACAATTAAAATACCTTTCAGATAATGTCACCGATAGCAAAATTGCAGAGGTTTTAGCAAAAATAAAAGTGAGATACACTGATACAAGTATTAGCCTAATATAAAAAATAAAATTATATTTTTTATATTATTGTTTTTCCTCTCTAAAGCTTGTGAAAAATAGGCTAGTGGGCAATATGCCTGCACACAAGACAGATCATAAGCATATCTCGCTTACCTACTTATTGATGATGCATATAATAGAGCTGAGTACCTTTACTACATGACTTTAAGTAGGTAAGGCACCCAAGCTTGCATTATAAGATTTGTTTCTGTGAAAGTTTTATCAATAAAGTAGCGGTGCAGATTTCAATTTACTGAAGAAATAAATTAGCTGATTAGGGGATTGTTTATAACGCCTTTTCTATAAGTAGAAAGCAGTAGCCACTGCATTATTCTGATCAATCTTAGATAAACTAATTCCAGATAGTTTAATCGAGTTAACTGCAATTAAATTTTCCCCTAATGCGTTTAATGTATGAGAATGATGCGCATTTTTGCCATTTTCACGACAAATTGAAGTCAATTGTTTGCCTTTCATTTGATATAAGCATGACTCTTCGTAAATATACCCGCCAAAATAAACCGTTCCACCGCTATTTGCTTGGATATTAGTAGAAACTAAAAAGAAAGAAAATAAAACGTAAAATGCGTATTTCATTGTGTATAACCTTTTTTTAACACTGTATTTTGGGTGGATGTTATTTATTTAAGTAAAATATGAAGCGTATAATACTATATAACCAGTCTAAATGAGAAGTAAATGCAATAAATATCCATCAATAAAAGATATAGTATTTTTTATTTGGTTTTGTGTGGTTTTTTTTATTTACTTTCAATGTAAATACAATGTTAATTGGAATATAAATTTTTGATGTTTATATTCCATTTTCATGTACTAGTTAACTTGTATTTTTACCAATTTGATACATAAAAAATAAAACTAATTGATATTAATGAGAAAAATAAGTCTATCGTGATTTTCTCTTAATGTTGTTTTTTTAACAAAAAAATAGTCATTGTTAACTAAATTGTTAATGCGGTATTAGATATCTTATTTGTAGCGCTATTATGTTTACTTTTGATATTGAACTATAATTTAATCTTTTAATTCAATGTATTAAAATGAAATAGATATTTTTCTAAGAAAAATAGGCTGCGTCATAGAATAATAAAAGGAAATACCAGTATGAAAATATTGGTTTTATTGATCATCCTATCGGCATCATTGCACAGCACGCTCGGTGCTATCAGCTGTATTCATTGCGCTGATGGGCTCAAGTTGAAATGGTGTGGATGTTTCGTAAATAGCCAGCAACAGGTACTTGGCTGAAGGAGGGCGCTTTAAAATTAAAACCGATACTGAATTAAGAATCTGTTTTTTACCATCATAATATGTATTTAAATTAGTGAAATTTGATTTAACTTATGTCATCTATTGTGTCCACAGTTCCTTTCTTTGTGATTAGCATTAATTAAATTTAGTCATGTCTATTTTTATAGTTTAAAAATGAATGTAAAAACAATGGGTTAACTTGATAGTTACCTTTATGCTAATGTTCCAATTTTTTGATTGATTGATTATTATCCGATCAAGATGCAACCTACCTCAGTATTAGCAATCAAAATGATTTGCTTAATCAGGAGGTTAATAATGTTATCTAATAAAGCCCCAGCACGCGTTTGGAACACACGACGTACGGAAAAACAGCGTCGTATGGCATCTATACCAGTGCAAGGAAAGGTTCTACCAACGGCAGACTTAGTTGAAATCCTAGAAAAGCTACTTGTGTCGGGTGATCGTGTTGTCTTAGAAGGTAATAACCAAAAACAAGCGGATTTTCTCTCCCGCTCACTGGCTGAAGTTGACCCTTCGAAAGTTCATGACCTGCATATGATTATGCCCAGTGTTGGTCGAAGTGAACATTTAGATATCTTTGAAAAAGGTATTGCTCGTAAGTTAGATTTTTCATTTTCTGGCACTCAAAGTACTCGTATTTCTCAGCTTTTAGAAGATAATCAACTGGAAATTGGTGCTATTCATACTTATATCGAACTTTATGCCCGTCTTTATGTTGACTTAGCGCCTAATATTGCTTTAGTTGCAGGCTTTAAAGCTGACAGGAATGGTAATCTTTATACAGGGCCAAGTACTGAGGATACACCCGCACTAGTCGAAGCAGCTGCGTTTCATGATGGGATTGTCATCGCTCAAGTCAATGAATTAGTTGAAAATGAATGTGACCTACCTCGTGTTGATATCCCCGGCTCTTGGGTTGATTATGTTGTCGTTGCTGATAAACCATTCTTTATTGAACCTCTATTTACCCGTGACCCTCGCCTTATTAAACAAGAGCATATATTGATGGCAATGATGGCTATCAAAGGAATATATGCTGAGCATCAAGTCCAATCATTAAACCATGGTATTGGCTTTAATACTGCCGCCATTGAGTTATTACTGCCAACTTATGGTGAACAGCTAGGCCTACGAGGAAAAATTTGTAAACACTGGACATTAAACCCTCATCCAACACTAATCCCTGCAATTGAAAGTGGCTGGGTAGAAAGTGTGCATTGCTTTGGTGGTGAATTGGGGATGGAAGAGTATATACGAGCTCGTCCAGATGTATTTTTTACGGGTAATGATGGCTCTATGAGGTCAAATCGTGCTCTTTGCCAGCTTGCAGGCCAGTATGCCGTAGATATGTTTATTGGTTCTACACTTCAGGTTGACGGTTTAGCTAATTCCTCAACAGTGACTAGAGGTCGCTTGTCTGGTTTTGGTGGGGCGCCAAATATGGGGCATGACCCTCATGGACGTCGTCATGCTACTCCTGCTTGGCTAAATATGATCACTGAGCCAGATCCAATGAAGCGTGGTAAAAAATTGGTTGTTCAATTGGTTGAAACTTTCCAAGCGGGTGTAAAACCTACATTTGTTGAAAAGTTGGATGCTGTTGACGTTGCGAAAGCATCAGGAATGCCATTAGCACCAGTGATGATTTATGGTGATGATGTCACTCACGTACTTACTGAAGAAGGTATTGCTTATCTCTATCGCTCTGAGAGTTTGGAAGAACGTCGAGCTATGGTTGCTGCTGTAGCGGGTATTACTGATATAGGTTTAGGCGTTGATACGAAACGAGTCGCTGAGTTACGTAAAAGCGGCAAAGTTGTCTACCCTGAAGATATTGGCGTTCGCCGTACTGATGCTAACCGTTCATTATTAGCTGCAAATAGCGTTGCTGACCTTGTTGAATGGTCCGGCGGGCTTTATAACCCACCGGCTAAGTTTAGGAGTTGGTAATGAAACTTTTACCCCAGATTCAGGTTGAAGGAATGACAGAATGGCTAGCAGAGACAGCCACTCAATGTTTAATTGATGAAGCTCGATTAAGCCCAAAGCCTGGTCTGGTGGACAGTAGAGGCAATGGAGCGCATAACGATTTATCTCTGGCACTAATGGAACGTTCTGCGTATAGCTTAACCCCTACTTTTCAAGCGCTTGTGCAACAAAGCTGGCTGCGCCCAGTCGATATTGCACTTAGGCAAACTATAGGGCGACTTGGTCGTGAAGGCGAACGACAGATGATGTTAGCGACTCAAGGTGTGAACACGCATCGTGGTGCAATTTGGGCGTTAGGATTACTTCTTAGTTCTGTGGCAATACTTGGCGGTACTGGTCGTGCTCAGGAAATAGTCGAAGTAGCCGCAATGTTGGCAATATTACCCGACGATGCTGCTCCGAAAGTCTTTAGCAAAGGGTTATGTGCAACTCACCGTTTTCGTGTACCTGGGGCTCGTGAAGAGGCTCAGCAGGGTTTTCCACATATCATGCAGCATGCTTTACCTCAGTTACGACAAAGCCGGTTAAATGGTAGCAGTGAAACTTGCGCTAGACTTGATGCATTAATGGCAATTATGACTTCACTTTCAGATACTTGTGTTCTTTCTCGTGCTGGAATGCAAGGGCTAAATGCGATGCAAGAAGGCGCTTTAGCTGTACTTCGAGCGGGTGGTAGTGCTCATCCTGCGGGTAAACAAGCACTGGAGCAGCTAGATAAGAAAATGTTGTCACTAAATGCCTCGCCAGGCGGTGCTGCTGACTTACTTGCAGCCACATTATTCATTGATCATATTGAATCGCCCTATTTAAAGAATTAAGAGGATGTTATGGAACATATTACGTTAACTGTACCTGCTAGTCGTAAGTTAAGCGGCAAAGCACTAGCAGGCGTTGTAGGCTCAGGGGATATGGAAGTGCTATTCATCGCTGACCAGAGCCAAGCATTAACCATTGATATCACTACATCTATCGATAATAGTCATAAACGTTGGGAGGTATTATTCGATCGTTTACAAAAAGTGAGTAGCTTACCCGCAGGAAAAATGACTATCCATGATTTCGGTGCAACACCAGGTGTAGCACGTATTCGTATCGAACAAGTTTTTGAGGGGGTAAATCATGCGTAACGACCGAAGTTTTATAGAGTTAAATGCCCGCCAACGTGCACACGCATTGCTAGATGAAGGGAGTTACCGCGAATTACTTGATCCTTTTGAAGGCATTATGTCTCCTTGGTTAAGTGCTCAGGGTATTGTTCCACAAGCAGATGACGGTATGGTTGTCGCAAAAGGAACTATCAACGGTAAATCATCTGTCGTAATCGCGATAGAAGGCGCATTCCAAGGCGGCAGTATGGGAGAAGTTTCTGGTGCCAAAATGGCCGCTGCACTTGAGCTTGCTGCCGAAGATAACCGTAATGGTATTCCCACTCAAGCCGTTTTGAGTTTAGAAACTGGCGGAGTACGTTTACAGGAAGCAAATTTAGGCCTAGCCGCGATTGCCGATATTCACGCTGCTATTGTTGACCTTCGTCGCTACACTCCAGTTGTCGGTATTGTTGCTGGTACGGTTGGCTGTTTTGGTGGGATGTCTATTGCTGCGGGTTTATGTAGCTATTTGATTGTTACTCGTGAAGCTCGTTTAGGTCTTAATGGCCCACAAGTTATTGAACAAGAAGCGGGTATTGAAGAATATGATTCACGCGACCGTCCATTTATTTGGAGTATGACCGGTGGTGATATTCGTTATCAAAGTGGATTGGTCGATGACTTAGTTAATGATGGCGTCAACGATGTAAAAGCGGCAGTAAGCAAAGCATTAGATAAAGGCATTCCAAAGCAATACCGTACAGATAATTATAACTGGTATCTCGATCGTTTAATGCATTTTGACACTAAAAAGCAAGCAGACAAAAAACAAATTCAAGCCCTCTTCGCACAGGAGGATAAATAATGACTAATTCAATTAGCCGTGGCGAATTATGGTTACAAGCTCTCGCACCAAAAGCAAAACGTTTAGATGGTTTATGTCCATCTGTTCAGGTCGCTGATGGAGAGTTAAATGGAGAAATTGTTCGCTTTATTTCCGTAGTGCCCGATTCAAATAATCACTTTCCAAGAGCAGCGAAAGGAGAGGTAGGACTGTTAGAAGGTTGGACTCTAGCTAAGGTCGTTAGTGAAACGATTGCTGAGGATGCGAACAAATCAGTTAAACGACCTATTGTGGCTATCATTGATGTTCCAAGCCAAGCTTATGGGCGTCGAGAGGAAGGATTTGGTATCAATCAAGCGCTTGCTGGTGCAGCAGCAGCCTATGCAAATGCACGAATTTCCGGCCACCCTGTTATCGGGTTAATTGTAGGTAAAGCGATGTCTGGTGCATTTTTAGCTCATGGCTATCAAGCAAACCGTTTAATCGCATTCAACGATAAAGGTGTACAAATCCATGCCATGGGCAAAGAATCAGCCGCTCGTATTACATTGCGTACGGTTGAGTCATTGGAGAAATTGGCCGCAACAATCCCGCCAATGGCATACGATATCAATAACTACGCAACATTGGGATTGCTCTCAAAACTGCTGGATATTAGCAACCCGGATGCTCCAGTTGAAAAGGATTTGACGCTAGTCAAGAGTACTTTACAACAAGCTATCAGTGATGCACGTCAAGATCCTTCACTGAAAAGTCGTTTAGGTGCTGATAATCGCCGTTATTCTCTCCTTGTGCGTGAGCGCATGAGAGCGAGTTGGTAAGAAGTATTATAAATATTGCATAAAGTATGTCTCCACGGGCGTTCATTGTACGTCCGTGCTATCAAATCTATATATTTCAGGTGATTTATGACTTACGTAATTATTCATGCACTGGCACCAATTTTTGTTATTATGCTACTTGGATATTGGGCTGGTAAAGCAAAAATGGTTGATAATCATGATGTTAGTTTGCTTAACATTTTCGTAATGGATTTTGCCCTTCCGGCTGCATTATTTAGCGCCACCGTTCAAACGCCATGGGTTGGTATTATTGCGCAATCAACTTTAATATTAGTACTTACTCTTGCAATGTGGATTACCTACGCTGCTATTTATTTTCTTGCAACAAAAACCTTTAAAAAATCGCCACAAGATGCTGCTGTACTGACCCTTACCGTTGCTCTTCCAAATTATGCTGCTTTAGGTTTACCAATTTTAGGTAGTGTATTAGGTGAAGTGCCATCAACTTCCTTATCTGTTGCCGTGTCCATTGCTTGTGGTTCCGTTCTTATGACCCCATTTTGTTTATTGATCCTTGAGCGCGAAAAAGCACGTAAAGAAGGTGGGAATTCAGGGTCTAGCATTTCAATGTTGCCTATTTTGATGTGGCGTTCAATTAAGAAACCCATTGTTGTTGGTCCTTTATTAGGTGTCATACTCTCGGCGTTGAATATTCAAATGCCCGAGATTGTACTTGCGACACTAAAACCACTCGGTTTATCTGCAACAGCAGGCGCACTGTTTTTAACTGGGTTGATTTTGTCAGCACGTAAATTGCAAATAAATACAATGGTTATAACTTCTACTGTTGCTAAGTTGTTGATCCAACCAGCGATAGCTTGGGGAATTGTCTTAATATTAGGGTTGCATGGCTCAGTTGCTATAACGGCTATTCTTATGATTGCATTATCTGCCGGTTTCTTTGGTGTCGTGTTCGGTAACCGCTTTGGCGTGCAGTCGCCAGATGCAGAAGCTGTGCTATTACTAAGTTCGATTTTAAGTATTCTTTCATTACCACTATTCATGTCATTAACATCAGGAATTTAATTTATGTCCATAACATTACGTCCGCATGATCTTATTTGGTTAAATGGACGCGATGCGTTGGAAGGTATAACAGAAGGCTGGGTTGATGTTCATTGGCACGCAGACCTCCCCGTTGTTGTACGACGTGATTTTGATAAACAAGGACGAATCCCTGTAGGAGTACGGGGATTAAACCGTAACCAGAGAGCGCCAGCGTGGGTCAATTTAGATAATATTGTTCGAATTTGCTCTCCTGAATCGTTAACCTCTTCACAAACACTATTAAAATCACCTTTTGTATCGTTATCTCCTATACAAATGGCCTTATCGATATCACGACATGTATGGCCATGGGTATGGGGTATCACAGGAAGTACCGGCTACGCTTTAGCGACGGGTATACCTGTTATGCATTCCTCAAGTGATCTAGATTTATTAATCCGTGCGCCACAACCTCTCCCATATGAATCACTAGAATATTGGCAACGCCTATTAACACAAGGTTCCTGTCAAGCTGATACGCAAATTGAAACGCTAAACGGCGCTTTTGCTCTTAATGAATGGCTACGTGATGGTAAAGCATTATTAAAGACATCTCAGGGGCCTCGCTTGGTGGATAACCCATGGTACTAAGGAGATTATAAATGAAAATCTTGTTTACCTTTCCGGGGCAAGGTACCCAGTATCCCAACATGCTGAGAAATTTACCGGGAACAGAATTAGATCAAGCAAGAGATATATTAGGTTCAGAAATCGATTCTCTAGATACTAAAGAGGCATTGAAACATACGCGAGCCGTACAATTATCACTATTAATTGCAGGTGTAGCTTGGGCAAGAGAACTACAGCGTCATGGCGTAACACCTGATATTGTAAGCGGTCTATCTATTGGTGCATATCCTGCGGCTGTTATTTCTGGCGCACTAGATTTTGTTGATGCGGTTAAGCTAGTTGCTCTTAGAGGCGACTTGATGGAACAGGCATATCCCCATGGCTATGGTCTGACCGTAATTATAGGGCTTACTTTTTCACAGGTTGAATTATTGATAGAAAACAGCGGCACTTATATTGCAAATTTCAATTCAGAAACACAAATCGTTATTGCAGGTGATGATGAGAGTATGGCTAAAGTTGCTAAACAAGCGCTATTAAAAGGGGCATCTAAAGTTCATCGTCTCGCAGTAAGTGTTCCTTCTCATTGTGCATTACTTGCTGAACCAGCACAAAAGCTAGTCGAAGCCTTTAGCCGTGTATCACTTTCTCCTCCTAAATGCGCATACCTAAGTGGCAGCACAGGACGTGTGTTATGGCAAGCTGAGCGTATCGCGGATGATCTCGCTATGAATATGGCACGTATGGTACGTTGGAATGAAGCAATCGTTTCTGCGGGTGAGAGAGAAGCAAGACTTGCGATAGAAATGCCTCCTGGTGAGGTTTTAACTTCTCTAACCAAACAAGCAGGGTGGGAAGGTGAATCTATTTCATTAGAACATGATGGGATAGATGTTGCGGCATACTTAGCGAAACGTTTAAGAACACATGATTATTAATACTAATTTTAATTTATATATTCAGCCCAATATAGGTTGGGCTGAATGTTAACTTTAGTATTGAAGTGAATAGCTATTGCGCTTTTTGGGCAAAATGCGCATCTAAAGGTTCACTGAACCAACGTCCATTTAATACCTGTGTCACTAACTCATGTTTTTCTTTGGTTGTTACAGTGTTATCTTGCTCTATCAAATCAATCACATCATTATATGTATAAGGCTTATTGCTCATATAAATAATCGATTTTTGTTTATTTTCATCTATGATTAGTAAAGACTCACCGGCTTTCTCATTTTCAGGCGTCCAACGTTTCCATACCACCTGACTTGCATTCGTGGGTTCACCATTTAGCAAGAAGCTCGCTAAATAACCATTCAAATTTTTCCTTGTATCTATAGTGCCTTCCAGTTTTTCTAATTGTTCGGTGAATGGCATAAATTTAGTTTTATCCCATAGTGAGAGGAAAATACCGTGGAATGAACCAAGAGGTGCGAGTTGGCTACCTGTGACGACTTCATTATTTCCTATTGCAAGCTCCACACCATAGATTGGAGCGTCATAATAAGGATACATTGTTTTTGCGGATTGATTCACATTAAATAAACTATATAGCAAGCTGCCATATTTGTTCACAAAATGATATTGGTTCAACAATTTTGTATTCGTTGCTAAAGAATTATCAGCGATTGCGCTGGAAAAACGTTTGTCTCCTCTTGCAAATAAAGAAAACTCCCCTTGTCCTGTTACCATGATAACAGGGACTGAATTGTATTTATCTGTTTCAAAACCATTTTTAGGTAAAACCGTACCATCACGATATAAATGTGGAAACTGAGACATTCGAATACCCGCATCACCAAATAAATTAGCTAAATCTACAGCAGGGAGTTGGTAGAGATAATCTTTTACATCTGATGAATGACTAAGTATCCACGTTTTAGCTGATGCCTGCGTTGATTTTTTTCCATCACGAACCGCAAGTTTTGCCAATCTATCAGCAAAAATTTGTGCGGATGCATCTTTATCAGATGTGGTCATTCCGCCGCTAAATACAATCGCTTTATTGAATGAATTTTTAAATATTGGAGAGATCAGCATGGCCATAACATCACGCCCCCCAGCTGAAAAACCGGAGATAGTAATATTATCTGGGTTTCCACCAAAGGATTTAATATTATTTTTTACCCAATCTAATGAAAGTTTAATATCTAATAGTGCATAGTTTCCTGAGTCTTCAACTTTATCACCAGTATTTAGTACATTAATGGGGTTAAAACCAAGTGCCCCAAGACGATAATTAACGGTCACAATAACAGCATTTAATTCTGTAGCAACAACTTGAGGATTAAATTCAGCCGATGTACCAAATTGATTATTACCACCATGTAAGTAAAATAACACTGGCAGGTTTTGTTGGTTATTATCAGGGCGGTAAATATTAAGATTTAAACAGTCCTCAGCCCCTATTGTGCCTTCCTTACTCATTTGAATGCAATCAACAGCAGGTTTCGTGGCATCAAATGGCATTTGCCACAGGTTAGCAGGTTGTGGTTTTTTCCAACGTAAATCACCAATCGGTGCTTTACCGTAAGGTATGCCTGTCCATGTGAACAAACCTTCTTGGGCTATCCCTTGCACTTTCCCTGCTGTTGTTTCAACAATTAAATTTGTAGCATGAGCTTGTGAGACCAAAGCTGACAGTAAGAAAAAACTTACTGTGCTGGTTTGCACTAATGATTTTTTTATTTGAGTGGTTAGCATGATGTTTCCTTATTATTACAATATACTATTAGTCTTTAATATTGTGCATGCAGCCTCAATCTAATAAAAAAGAGGATAATAAATATTTAGTTAAGTTTGATGTTCAAAATAATGATATTTATTTGGTCGTTTTATGTAGATTTCGTGTATACATCCTCACCTCAGCGACCAATGCCAGTAAATTTGGGTCTCGTTCACGGTTTCGGGGAAAGGCTATTGAGATAGCTTGTTGCATTTGATAGGGCTCTGCTAATTTAAGGAGCTGGACTGAGTTTTGATACATACTTTTCATTCGTCCAGGCATGAGAGTGAAACCAACCCCAGCTTGAACTAAGCTCAACATAGAAAAAATATCATTTACCTGAGTAATAATTTTGGGCTCAAAACCAGCAATATGAAAAGCATTTTGAAATCCTTCATAGGTAGCAAATCCTTCCGCTAATGACACAAATTCTATGTTTTGGTAATCACGTAAATCAGCAGGAGAAGAAGTATCAAGTTTTACTGACATTGGTGCAGCAAGATATATGTCATCATAAAAAAGAGGTAAGCTAACTAAGTTATTATTTATTAGTATTTTTTCTTCCAACGATAACAAAATGGCATCTAGCATTCCCTCTTCTAGTAAATTTAATAATGTTTGATTTGAACCCATCGTTAAATGTAAGTTGAGGTCAGGGCGGCGAAGCTTCATCCCTTTTAATAATAAAGGAACGGTTTCTAATGTTAGGGAATAAAGAGTACCAATACGTAAATGGTTTTTTCCAATTCCAGCCGCTTTACGAGCCTCAATTAAGCCATTAGACATGTGCTGGAAAGATTCTTGACAATATTTTAATAATATATTGGCAGCTGGTTGGCTAATTAGATTACGCCCTTTATGGATAAATAGAGGGCAGTTGATTTCATCCTCAAGTGAATGTAACGCACGATGAACACTAACATTACTAAGATTTAATGCTTCGGCAGTTTTCGCAATGCTGCCTTTTTTCATGAATGTAATGAAAATACCCAGTTTTCTAAAGGAAATATTATTGTTAAACAATAAATTTATCGTTTCATTCACATAAACTCTCCACTTTTAACGCTAAGTTAGCAATTTCTCAGATTATAGGCCACTAGTCATAATAGATTTTTGCTGCATGAGCGATTACCCCAAAGTCAAATGTGGGGTATTCTATAGTTCTACATACTTTATAAAAAAATAATTAGCAACTGTTGCTAATTCAAATTTTGTTTACCGTGGGATTGAAAGAGTAAACGGGGTTACTGCAAGAGAATATTGTTGTCAAAGATTTATGTGGGCAATATCAAACTTAACTAATTTGCTCAAAGGTAAAGATGACAAGGGGGATAAAGCTTGCAGTTTATCCACTGCAAAAACGAATATGGCAGTACCGATTAAGATTATGATAGAAAACTTTACTATCCATAACTAAGAAAGAATCGTGCTTACTGAATTTCCTAAGAGGTTGCTATGAATGTTCTGATTCTCGGTGCACGTGCACCTGCTTTGAATGGATGCGAGCCTTTGAAAAATCAGGGGGGACTGTAAGCGTTGGCGATTCATTGAGCAAGCCGCTTAGCCGTTTCAGCCGCTCGGTGCAGCACTATATCGGCTTACCTGAACCGCGACAGAACCCAACTGCTTGGGGCGAAGCACTTGAGACAGCGATGCAAAATCAGCATTTTGTTCTGCTACTGCCAACTTGTGAAGAGGTATTTTACTTGGCTCATTGTCTCAAGCGGCTATTACCGTTGGATCAGGTGTTAACTAGCGGTTTTTCACTGTTGCACCTGCTCTCCAGTAGGGGAAATTAGAAACATTCTGGATCATTGACCAAATACAATGCTCATTGCTGGACGCCGCAGAGAATTTTCCTGATGGCTTTGACACTTATTTCGTGTGACCTAGCTGGGTTAGGCATGATAAACAACATGAGGAAAAATATCTTTATCTAAAGAGATAATTATTTTCTACACTAGATCAAAAGTATACGTCGTATAAGAAAAGAGTCTGATTAGTCATTATTACCCAAAATTAGAGTAACAACTTGGATTTGATTTTTCTTGAATTTAATTATTTTGTCTGGTTTTTATCATTTACTGTTAATATGAGTAAGGCACTTTATGAAGAAAATGATTATAATGAATTGATTTATATTGAGATAAAAAAGACATCATTTTTTTGTTAACATTTATACTTTCAATTTTACTTACCATTGTTGTTAAATTGTGATTTTTCATGTATCAACAAAGGTATAGGAAAATATGCAGCATTTAAAGCTTTATTTTTATTCTTTTTTTTGATTTTTCTAGATTTATATACGTCAGTCATGGGTTCTAAAAAAGACTAGATAAGTTTACTTATTTGTTTTTTATGATGAAATATTTTGTAGTATTTTGTAATAAAATGAAACTTAATATTTAGCCTTATTGGGGATAATTTAAATACTGAAAATATATGATTATAATAAGCCTATCGAATTAACTTCTATGATGGAGTTTATTAGCGATAAATCGATATTGAAAATAAATAAAAATCAATTAAATATCTAACATTTTTTGTTGGAATTTTAGCGTTTCAAAATTTCAAAAGGTAAGATTTTATTTATATAAATATTGTTATTACTTCATAGGGTTTATTTCATGTTTGAGAAAACCATAGTCGCATTATCTTTAACTTCTATTTTTGATGTTAAATTTACTGCATATCCAGTTGCTAATTTAATAGTAAAAAGAACAATTACGCCAAAAACATGTAATAGTAAAGGCCAAAATTAAGTTGGCTTGGAATAAGTATTTGATATTTATTCATATACGTTTTCGGCATCGAGTTATTCAGTTTAATGTATCTGTACTATCAAAAAATATTTAACTTTTGCAATGTTTATTAAGTATTGATGAGCTTAATAGCCAGAGTGCATTTTTGGGTGGAATATCGATTGATGGTGTTCAGCTTTATTTTGATAGTCCTTTGGAAGTGAAAAATGGCGATACCTTTCCCTTTTCTGCCAGTGTATTTAATAAAAAATGTGATTATATGGACGTCATCATGAGGGAAGGGAATTTATTAAGCAATGAGCAATTGGTTATTTCGCCTTTAAGCCGTTGCGGATTTAAAAATTCAAATAACGATACAATAAAAGTTACTCATAACGAATGATGTTTATCTATCAACTGAAATGATACTCAAAAAATTGATTTTATCATTCAGGTATAGGGGGTATCTAACATATGAAAAATGTAGATAAAAATAGTAAGCCAGAAAATAATATTTACTCATCCATAATAGGGAAAGAACTTAGAAATATTCGTAGAAAAAAAAGATTTTCTGGCACTAAAGTTGCTAATAAATTAGGTATTTCACAGCAACAATATTCACGTTATGAGTGTGGGAAATGTCGAATTTCTGTAGATACTTTATTAAATATTCTTTTTTTCTTAGATTGTGATGTCGATAATTTTTTTAGTGAATTAATCATTAAATTAAAAACACATCACAGTGAACATCCTGATGTTAATGTAACGTTAAATGACGCTCATAAAGAGATTGAGAATTATTTCGAAAAAACAAACTAAATTTGTTTATATTCGTTCGTCAGAAAGGTGTGGTGATTCTCTTCGTCAGCGGTATTACGGAAGTGGTAGTCGACATTCAGCCACAAAGGGTACATGGATAACCGAACTGTGTCCTGTCATGATGCTTATTGGAGTGACATAGTGAATTTAGTCACTTCAATAGGCGGTGATAATCATTCAAATTTACCGCTTATAGCGGATATATCAAGTGGGAGAGTTAGGTTTTTAATTAAGATTTAACGATAACCACATTTTACCAATAAATCATATCATAGCGCTTTAGTTGACAGAAGGAACCCACCAAGGTTGTTATACATTGCCTTGGGATAGTATGAACACAGGCATATGAAAGGTCATCGGGGCACAAAAATATAAATCGTATATTTTAGCCGAAAAATCACTTGGTTTTTAATGCGTAGATTATAAATAATTATTTATAAAATCAAGGAGATCGCAGATGCATTATAAATTAAATGCGGAGATATTATTTGTTGATATAGCCTGAACAAGCTATTTTTGCCAGTCCTAAATTGCGTTAAATTTGACACATTTTTTAACAAAAAATGCGTTTTAATTTATTGTTCTTCTTGTCGGTGTGTGTAAATATTAATCGGTAATTTCACTTAATAAGTGTTTTTATCTAATACGTAAATTTAACTTAACAATATCCACCAATAGACAGGAATTCAATGAAACGGAGCTTCTTCTGGCGCTGCGGCGTATTTTCTTTTGCTTCAATATCCATATTCTCAGCCTTCGCTGCCCCCCAAGCACCCGAAAATGCGGAACGTTTATTGCAGCAGCAAACCCAGCAGCAAAACGCGCAGCAGCAACAATTTGAGGCTAAGGCTCCGGATGTGAGCTTGTCTGTGCCTGTTGTAAAAAGCCAATTGAAATTTTCTGATGAAATACCCTGTTTCACTATTAAGCAGGTTTTAGTCACAGGACAAGAGTCCTTACCCCACTGGGTACCCGTTCAACGCTTAGCGAACCAAGCTATCGGGCATTGTATCGGTGTCGAAGGGATTAACCATTTAGTCACTGATATGCAAAATCGGTTGATTAGCCACGGCTGGATAACCACTCGCGTATTAGTGCCCGAGCAAGATTTGTCATCGGGTATTCTTAAATTGGTGGTGATGCCGGGTAAAGTCCAAAAAGTAATTTTTACTGACGATTCATCAACCTACAGCGCATTATACAGTGCGATGCCAGCCCGTGCGGGTCATTTATTGGATTTACGTGATATTGAACAAGGGTTAGAAAACCTACAACGCTTGCCAACCGTGCAGGCCTCGATGGAAATGGTGCCAGGAGATGGGCCGGGTGAGACCCAAATTGTGATTAAGCGCGAACAGTCACGTTATTGGCATGCAGGCGCGTGGTTGGATAATACTGGCTCAAAAAGTACGGGGAAAAACCAAGCAGGTGTGATGCTAGCATTGGATAACCCAACATCACTCAGTGATCTTTTTTACCTTACCGCCACACGCGATTTAAGTTTTTCGAGCGATAAAGACACCACTAACTACAGTGCACACTACTCGGTGCCGTTTGGTTATTGGCAGTTTGCCACCACAGCAAGCGATTATGAATATACCCAAACGATCGCGGGTGCAAACAGCGATATTAAATATCGCGGTAAAAGCAAAAGTCTAAATCTACAACTAAGCAATGTGCTTTACCGTGATGCGACGGCAAAAACCACGGCGACCTATGATGTCAATTTACGTGAGACACGCAACTTTGTGGGGGAAACTGAAATTGGCAACCAAAAACGTCGAACGACGGCGTGGAAGTTGGGGCTAAATCATCGCCAATATGTCGGGCAATCAACTATTAACGTGGGGGCGAGTTACCAACATGGCACACGTTGGTTCGGGGCAATGCCTGCTTTTGAAGAGTTTCGCAGTAAAGACTCCCAAGATTATGCAACAGCGCTAGCCGTGGTTATGCAATTTAATGCATCGGCCAGCATTCCTTTCACATTCGCTGAGCAATCTTTGCGTTTTGATACTCAATATTCGCGCCAAATGAGCGATCGTCCCTTAACACCGCAAGATCAATTCAGTATTGGTAACCGTTGGACGGTGCGCGGCTTTGACGGTGAACGTACTCTCAGTGCCGATGAAGGCTGGACACTTCGTAATACTTTGTCGTGGTCACTGCCTATCCCTGCTCAAGAGCTCTATGTTGGCGCTGACTATGGCAAAATTAGCGGACGTTGGACAGATATGAATTTAGGAACTCACCTTGCTGGTGGTGTTGTCGGCCTGCGTGGTGCGATAAACTCCGCCAATTTAAGTTATGACCTCTCGATAGGTACCCCTTTCTCTAAACCCGATGGCTTTAGAACCGACCCTGCCACTTTTGCTTTCTCTGTAAACTGGAATTATTAAGGACTCTCAGGATGAACAAATTATTTTACCGCCTAATTTTTAATGCCGCTCGCCAGATGGTGATGGTGGTTTCAGATATTACGCGCAGTCATCGTGCGGGTCCTGCGGGTTCGAGTGAACATCGTGTTGAGAACACAAAAAGTGGCCGAGTGCGCTGGTCAGTTAAACCGATAGTGACGTCTTTGTGGTTCACATTGGGCATGGTGAGTTTCAGTGTTTCGTCATCCACCATTGTTGCGGATGGTAAGGCACCGGGCAACCAACAGCCAACTATTGTTAACACGCAAAATGGTTTACCCCAAGTCAACATTCAAGCGCCAAATCGGGATGGCGTTTCACGCAACCAATACAGCCAATTCGATGTGGATCATAAAGGGGCTATCCTCAATAACAGTAGCACCAATGTGAATACACAGCTTGGTGGTATTATTCAAGGTAATGATTGGCTTGCCAAAGGGGAAGCTAAGATTATCTTGAATGAGGTCAATAGCCGTGACCCAAGTCAGCTCAATGGTTTCATTGAAGTGGCAGGGAAAAAAGCGGATGTGATCATCGCGAATCCTGCGGGGATTACCTGTAACGGTTGTGGCTTCATCAATGCCGATAAAGCCTTACTATCGGCGGGTAAAACGTTGATAGAAAATGGTAAAATCAAAGGATTTGAGGTCGATAAAGGCCGTATTGATATTCTCGGTAAAGGCTATAACGGTAATGGGACTAACTACACCGCGCTGATTGCTCGTTCAGTGAATATTAATGCCAAATTACATGCCAAAGACTTAGCCATTACCACCGGTAAAAATACGGTTGCAGCAGATGGTCAAACCCTTCTGAAAACGGATAACTCAGTGGCTGAGGATAGTCCAGAATTTGCTCTCGATGTTGCTGCACTCGGTGGCATGTATGCCAATACCATCAAAATGCGCGGGACAGAGCACGGTGTGGGCGTGCGCAATGCGGGGCATATCGGTGCAGAGGCGGGAGATATTACCCTATCGGCTGATGGTAAGATTGGTAATAGTGGAGCGATCACTGCAAGTCAAAATATCACCCTAAACAGTCAGGAATCCATTCATAACCAAGGTACTGTTTTAGCTCAGCAAAACGTGAAGCTTAATGCAAAACAGACTATTACTAACACCGATAAAGGCCAAATGGTTGCGGGGCGTGACGCGACCTTAAATGCTGCACAAATAAACAGCGACAAAACCGCTTTGCTTGCAGCAGGGGTTGATAGCAAAGGCAAACTCACTTCTGCGGGTTCGCTAACCGTTAAAGGCGATAAAGACGTAGCATTGCAAGGCGATATTGTTGCCAAAGATTCACTAACAGCAACAGGCAGCGCCTTAGATTTATCCCATTCCAATACCCAAGCCAAAAATATTAAGTTGACAGCGAGTGCTGCGGATATTCGCACCCAAGAGGCGCATTTACTGGCAACAAACAATGCAACATTGACGGCCAAACGTGGCATTGATAACCAAAAAGGGGAGATTGTCGCCAATCAGCTGACATTGTCAGCGCCTGAGTTTATTGATAATCAACAAGGTAAATTAG
Organism: Providencia sp. Me31A; assembly: GCF_050487165.1. Taxonomy (NCBI): domain Bacteria; kingdom Pseudomonadati; phylum Pseudomonadota; class Gammaproteobacteria; order Enterobacterales; family Morganellaceae; genus Providencia; species Providencia sp. Me31A. Next base: position 1,146 of record NZ_JBKQGZ010000029.1, on the reverse strand, counting down.
TTCAAACGGGTAACTCAAAAAACACCTTAAAGACCCAAGTATTGAGTAACCAACAAGGGGAAATCAATCTTGCAGGTGATACCTCTATTATCACTAATCAACTGAATAACCAATCCGGTAATGTATTCAGCCGTGATGGCAAAGTCGATATTCAAAGCCGAAACCTAGATAACCGCCAAGGCACCATACTCGCTTCTGGTAAGCAAGGGCTGACACTCAAAACAGATACGCTGGATGGGCAGAATGGGGAAATTCTGACCAATGGTGGATTGGGGCTAACTGCTAAATCGGTGAATTTCGACAATGCAACCACTCAAGCAGAACAAATCACGTTACAGGCTCATGCATTATCTCATCGTCAGGGCAACATGTTGCAGACGGGTGATAAAACGATGACGCTCAATATTGCTAATGGTTTGGATAATAACCAAGGAAGTATCGCATCCAAAGGTGATTTGAACTTACAAGCAGGGGCAGTTGATAACACGGATGGCAAATTACTCACCAGTACAAACCATCGTTTAGACCTGACGTCTACTGGCGAAGTGAATAATACGCGTGGCGTTATTCAAACCGATAAATACCTAATGATCAAAGCGGATAAACTGCTCAACCAGCAAGGTAAAATCAGCAGTTTATCCGGTGCTGCTTTATTAACGGCAAATCGTTTAGAGGGTGAAAAAGGCACTATTTTTGCGCAAAATGCATTGCGCATAGAAAGCGCTGATATCAATTTAAACCAAGGCTTCACGCAAGCAGGCCAAGTTTCTATTTTAGCCAACAACTTTACCCATCAGGGTGCCACCTTACTGCAAACAGGAGAAGGCAAAACTGAGCTACACATTCAAAACCAATTTGATAACCAGAAAGGTGAAATTTCCAGTAATGGTCAAATTGATATTGTGGCAAACGGGCTAAATAACCAAGACGGCAAAATTATTGCGGCCAAATTGGGGCATTTGACGCTAACTATCCAACAGGCGTTGAATAACGCGCAAGGAACATTATTAGGTAATCAAGGTGTCAATGATCTTCAAAAAATCCACCACGATGATCATTGAAAAATACTCCACCTAATATCTAAAAAAATAATCTTAATCTCGGTGTTTAAAACGATAAGACTCGTTACCCGTTTCAAGAATGTGG